>JAIROC010000418.1 GCA_031257735.1 Bacteroidales bacterium
TCTACATAGACAGCTATGATAACTATTCGCATAATGATACTGCAAAAATCAGACGGGAAACAAGAAAAGCAGGCGACAGTACCAGTATATACTCAACCGGAAGCATTAAAGGATTTACGCTTGGTCAAAATGTTCCTAACCCTGCCAATAATAATACGCGCATAGATTACAGCGTACCTGATGCAGGAAAGGTAATATTCCATATACACAGTATCAGCGGACAATTATTGTATTCACAGACCATAGAAACAGCACGTGGAACGAACAGCATAGAATTGAATACAAGTCTATTTGCTGCCGGCGTCTACTTCTATTCCATGGAATACAAAGGACAACGCCTCATAAGGCAATTAATAATTAACTCAACCAATTAATAATTAACAATTAATAATTGGGGGACAAATGGACGAATGGACGAGTGGACAAAACTCGTCCTCCCGTCCACTTGTCTACTTGTATACAAAAAGATAATTCATTATTTTTGGTGTTTAATTTGATTATGCTTTTTCAATTTGGGCTGCTCAGTAATAGGGTAGCCCTTTCATTAATTGAAAACTTCGTCAATTGAAAATTGAAAATTGAAAATTGGCTAACGCAAACAAAAATAACTCATAACTCATAATTCATAATTGATATCATTGATTACGCCCTTTCAGGGCTTAGTTTTTAGGGCGTTACATTACACAGGGCGTTGCCCTGTGCTAATGATTTCGGGCTTTCAGCCCTTACAATGACGATGCTATCGGGTATTTGTGCGTCAGCCCAATTCATAATTAGCTCCGCTGCTCTCCGCTTCGCTTCGGGTCATAATTAATAATTCATAATTAATAAGGAGGTTCGTCCTCAATTATTCCGATTGTTCCCATATCATTGATACGGGAAGGATATGTAACAGATTGCTCAGAGGACTGTTCATGAAGGCTTACGGGTAAAAAATCACTAATATAATCACAAAATTTTGTTTGTTCTCCAATAAATCGTAAACGAATATCGCCTAAACTCCCATTCCGATGTTTTGCAATAATTATATCCGCCAGACCAGCAGAAGGAGTGTCGTCCTCAAATTCTTTTATCTTATAATATTCAGGACGATAAATAAATATAACCATATCTGCATCCTGTTCAATAGCGCCGGATTCTCGTAAATCGGATAATTGGGGACGTTTAGAAGTTGTGCTTCTGGTTTCCACAGAGCGATTTAACTGCGATAAGGCAATCACAGGAATATTCAATTCTTTAGACAATGTTTTCAATGAACGAGAAATCGAGCTGATTTCCTGTTCTCTATTTCCTCTATTTTCGTTCCCTCCAACCATTAATTGCAAATAATCAATGATAATACATTCTATATCGTATTGTTGTTTAAATCGTCTACTTTTAGCACGCAGTTCAAAGACAGATAATCCAGCCGTATCATCTATGATAAGAGGTACGTCTGTTATGTTTGATAATTTTTCATGCAAAGTAGTCCATTCCGAGCTGTTCAGGTCTGCTCGTCTAAGTTTTTTTTGTTCAATACCTGTTTCAACGGAGACCAAACGCATAATTAAGTCTGCCACTGACATTTCCAAAGAAAAAAAAGCAACTGCCTTTTTTTGTTCTACTACAATATTCCGTGCCATGGACAATACAAAAGCTGTTTTTCCCATACCGGGACGTGCTGCAAGTATAATCAAATTTGATTTTTGCCATCCTCCTGTAGCTCTATCCAAAGCTGTAAATCCAGAAGGTAAACCACGAAGTTCATTTTTACTGCTTTGGATTTCTTTCATTTCGTCAATAAAATCCCTTAACAGTTCAGACATTTTTGCATTTGAACGACGAAAACTTTGTTCGGCAATATTAAATAAACCTTGCTCAGCTTTGTCCAACAAATCCAGCACATCCGTAGTTTCATCAAATGCATCATGAATGGTTTCAGTTGATACCGTAATCAATTGTCGTTGTATGTATTTTTCGGAAATAATACGGGCATGAAATTCAATATTAGCAGAAGAAACAACTTTCGTAGTAAGCGTAGACAAATAATAAGCCCCCCCTATGATTTCAAGTTTACGGTTTTTTCTCAGTTGTTTGGTAACGGAAAGCAAATCCACAGGATCTGCGTTCTCAAATACCTGATGTATGGCTTCAAAAATAAACTTGTGCGCTTCTTTGTAAAACATATCTGCGCTTAGTTTATCAATTACTAGCCCTGTTGCATTTTGTTCGAGCATCATAGCGCCCAATACCGCTTCTTCAAAATCAATTGCCTGCGGTTGAATACGTCCTTGTATATCAAAATCCTGTATACTTCTTTTTTTTTCGTTTTTTACAAATTCTTTTGCCATCGTTGTCCAATTTTATTATTGTTCTATCCATGTTTGTACTTCGTTCAATTGCAAAGCAGGAACATCCAATTTATGTTTTTTCCGTAAACCATTCAACGTATTGTGCAATTTGGTTGGAATGGCTGATTTAAGGTCGTCTACAGTTTGTATGCCCGCATTGTGCAATAATTCTATCCATACTGTTGGCACGCCTCTGTCTGTAAAATCCTTGTCAGATGCAATTGTTATCTTTTTTTCAGGTTTCATTTGCGGAAAAAATAACACATCCTGAATAGAGGGCGAATTGGTCATAAACATAGCCAATCTGTCAATACCAATTCCCAAACCTGATGTAGGCGGCATTCCATATTCCAAAGCCCGCAGAAAATCCTGATCTATAAACATGGCTTCATCATCACCTTTTTCCGATAAGCGTAATTGTTCTTCAAATCGATTACGTTGATCTATGGGATCATTCAGTTCGGAGTAAGCATTTGCCAATTCTTTTCCATTAACCATTAATTCAAAACGTTCTGTCAAATTCGGATTTGAACGATGACGTTTGCATAAGGGCGACATTTCTATAGGATAGTCCATAATAAATGTCGGTTGTATGTAATTTTTCTCACATTTCTCGCTAAAAATCTCATCAATCAATTTTCCAACCCCCATTGTCTCGTCTACTTCAATACCTAATTGTCGGCATACATCCTTTAATTGAGCTTCATTCATTCCTTCAACATGAAAGCCTGTATGTTCCTTAATGGCGTCCAATATGCCAATTCGTTTGTATGGGCGTTGAAAATCCACTATATAGTCGCCAAGTTGAACTTTTGTTGTTCCGTGCAATTTCAAAGCAATACGTTCAAGAAGTTCTTCTACCGATTCCATCATCCAAAAGTAATCTTTATAGGCAACATATACTTCCATCACAGTAAATTCAGGATTATGTGTTCTATCCATTCCTTCGTTGCGAAAATTACGGCTAAATTCATACACACCATCAAATCCTCCTACAATTAAGCGTTTTAAATACAATTCATTTGCAATTCTCAAATAGAAAGGAATATTTAAGGCATTGTGATGCGTAATGAAAGGACGTGCTGCTGCACCTCCCGGTATAAGTTGCAAAACAGGAGTTTCTACTTCCAAATATCCTTTTTCATTGTAATATGCCCGCATTTCATCTATAATTTGTGTACGTTGAATAAAGGTCTTTTTTATTTCAGGATTGACAATTAAATCCAGATAACGCATTCGATAACGTTGTTCAGGATCGGTAAATGCGTCATATACCTTATCATCGGTTTGTTTCACCACAGGAAGCGGACGCAATGCCTTTGATAAAAGCGTAAATTCTTTCACGTGAACGGTAATTTCTCCCATTTTGGTGATGAAAACAAAACCTTTCACGCCGATAATATCACCCAAATCCAATCTTTTAAAGACGGTATTATACAAAGTTTTATCATCTCCCGGACAAAGTTCATCTCGTTTTGCATAGACCTGTATACGTCCTGTTGCATCCTGTAGTTCATAAAAAGCAACAGCTCCCATAATTCGCTGACTCATGATACGTCCTGCCAAACAAACATCCTGATACAGGGTATTGTCATTGGGAAAGTTTGTCATTATTGCTTTGGCAAACACATTTACAGGATATTGAGATGCAGGATAGGCTTCTATACCTAAATCTTGTAATTCTTTTAATTTTTCTCTACGGATAATTTCTTGTTCACTTAGCGTTATCATTATATCTTTATATATTAATACGTTATTGATTATTTACCTTATTATTTTTACCACTGCAAAAGTACAATCATTATTCGGATAAATCACATTTTATCCATGAATGTTTTCCACAATCTTTCAACAAAGTTATTAACATCTCCGAATATCTTTGATAAACAAAATCATATTCCATTTCACCCTTCAATTATATTGGGAGATTTATTATCTTTGCAAACAGAAATTTGCTTTTATTACAGTTTTAAAATAATGAACATTATCACATATTTCAGAGCATATTACACACAAAAACCCTTACAATGTATTCTATTTGTAGCATTGTTGTTACGTTTGGTAGCGGCTATTTTTGCAAAAGGTTACGGCATGCACGATGACCATTTTCTTATTATAGAAACATCAGGCTCTTTTGCCGAAGGATTTGATTACAATAATTGGCTGCCTGGCTCTTCCGGCAATGAGACCCCCAAAGGACACAGTTTTTTTTACATGGGACTGCATTACATTTTATTTATGGTTTTAAATACATTCGGAATGGTTTCTCCTGATGTCAAAATGTATATTGTGCGGATAATACATGCTGTTTATTCGCTATCTATTGTTTACTTTGGATACAAAATAGTAACAAAATATGCAGGCAAACAAACGGGATTACAAACAGCTTGGCTTTTGGCAGTGTTATGGTTTATGCCATGGTTATGCGTCCGAAATTTGGTCGAAATACAGTGTGTTCCATTCCTGCTGTGGGGAATATGGCTGTACATAAAGAAAGATAATCCCACTATCAAAATGATAATATTATCGGGACTGATTGCAGGAATAGCTTTTTCGATACGTTTTCAGGCGGCATTTATTTTGGGAGGGTTTGGGCTGTCTCTTTTATGCCTCAAGCAATTCAAAAATGCCATAATATGGGGAATTAGTACACTGTCTAGTATGCTGTTCATACAGGCTTGCATTGATTTTTTTATTTGGGGCATACCTTGTGTTGAGTTGATAGAATATGTCCGATACAATTTTATTTCTGCCAACGACTACCTGAAAGGTAGTCCTTTGATGTATGTTTACATGATTTTGGGATTATTTATTCCTCCTGTCAGCATTTTTATTTTGTGGGGATTTTTTGCTCGATGGCGCAAATATCTGATTTTATTTCTACCCAGTTTTATTTTTCTACTTTTTCACAGTTTGTTTATCAACAAGCAGGAACGTTTTGTACTTACCATTATTCCGATGGTACTTATTTTGGGCATGATAGGATGGAAAGAATTTATGGATATACATTTAAGAAGCAATTGGCAAAAAAACTTTGTGAAATGGAGTTGGAAATTTTGCTTAACAATTAACCTTATCTTACTGTGTTTTGTTAGCGTTCATTATTCTAAAAAAGCAAGGGTAGAAGCCATGCTATACCTCTCTAAATATAAGCAGATAGAACATTTGGCAAAGATAAGCGATATTCCCATGCTGCCTATGTTTTATCTTGGACAATTTGTGTCGCGATTAGAAATAGATAAAGACCAAATAAGCAGTAGCGCAACAATACTAAAAGAAACAGCACGAGAACCTCGTTTTATTCTGCTAACCGACAACAGGGAAACACCTCAAATAATAGATTCCCTGAAACTGTATTTTCCTGATTTAGTTTTTGAAATAAAAATCAAACCCAGCATGATTGATCATTTAATGCATCTTCTAAATCCAGAACATAACAGAAACCAAACGCTACTCATTTACAGAAACCAAAAATATTTCCCTGTCAAACGATAGTCTCGTAAAGAATTGAGCCGAAAAAACCCCTCATTTTTCAATGAGGGGAAACTCAAATATCTAAGATATATAGAATAGAATAGATTATTTTTTTGAAGGATGGGTTCAATCGCATTCACAATGACAATTAAACGCACTGTCCTTTGTAAGACTGACAGAAAAATATGTTATTGTTTATAGAATGGCATTTTCACTACGACTGCTTTTAATGCCTTATCTCTAATTTTTACATATATTTCACTGCCTGTTTTGGCATAATCAGTTTTAATCAAAACGGTAGCAATTGCTTTATTTAGAGAAGGGGCATGCGTACCTGAACATACTTTCCCAATTATATTTCCATTAGCGTCAACAACTTCATAGCCTTGACGTGGAATACCTCTATCTACCATTTCAATCCCTACTAACTTACGGCTAACGCCTTCCTGTTTCTGTTTAAACAGATATTCTTTATTGATAAAATTTTTATGGTCTGTAAATTTAGTAATCCATCCCAAACCTGCTTCAATGGGAGAAATTGTATCATCAATTTCGTGTCCGTATAGACAAAATCCCATTTCCAAACGAAGAGTATCGCGAGCGCCCAAACCAATAGGTTTTATGCCAAACTCCTTCCCTGCTTCAAAAACAGCGTCCCAAATCTGAGAAGCATCTTCATTCTTAAAATAAATTTCACATCCTCCTGAACCTGTATAACCTGTTGTTGATAACAATATATTGGGTATTCCTGCAAACGTCAGATATTTGAATGTATAATATTCCATATCTTCAATTTTGGTATCGGTTAATTTTTGCATAGCTTTTAATGCCAATGGTCCTTGAACTGCCAATTGAGATATTTCATCGGAGGCGTTATGCAATACTACTTTATATTTTTCATTTTGTTTTACTAACCAATTCCAATCTTTTTCTGTATTGGAAGCATTTACAACCAATAAGTATTCTGTTTCACTGATGCGATATGTTAGAAAATCATCCACGACTCCTCCTGTATCGTTCGGAAAACAAGCATATTGTACTTTCCCATTTGTAAGAACGGAGGCGTCATTGGACGAAATCCATTGAACAAATTCCAACGCCTTTTCTCCACCTACAAAAATCTCTCCCATGTGAGATACATCAAACACGCCAACTCCTTTTCTAACGGTTTCGTGTTCTACTACTAATCCTGCATATTGAACAGGCATATAAAATCCTGCGAAAGGAACCATCTTTGCTCCCAGCTCTTCATGTTTACTTGTGAAAACTGTATTTTTCATCTGTTGATTTTTAATATATTATATTTTTTACATTCTATTTATTTCGATTGGCAAATGTACATTTTTTTTCCTTTCGTTTCATCATAAAAATATTTAATATTATCCGCCCCTCTTCATTACCATTGACAGAATGTTCTTTATTCAATTATCAATTAAATTGAAAACTATTATCTTACTATTGCAGTATTTTCTTTAAGTAACTTTTCAATTTTTATTTTCGACATAGAAAATGGAAGTATCTTGTTTCAAAATAAAGTATCTTCGCAACAATCAATGCCGTCATTGTGAGGAGCGCAGCGACGGCATTGTTTGGATGCTTTCGTGAGTTTTCACACAGCCTCTTACGGCTTTCAGCCATTGTAAGAGCAATATTCTTTAATTCTATTTCATAATGGACAAAATGACATTATGAAAGCGTGATTATTCAACATGTTGATCCTGCTTATTTACAAAATGTATCAACTCATAATGACGAATATACGAATGTTTTTCAATCAATGTAGTCGTTTCCGGACAGACACCAAGTATTATTTTTTAAAATTTCAATCCACCTGTAACTCCTACCCAAAAATTCAAATGCGTATTGGAATTGTTCCAACTCCAAATAGTATATGGAAGTTTCACATCCATTGTATTTCGAGATTGAATTAACAAATTAGCTGTCGGACCTAAAAACATCTTAAAATGATTGGCTATGCTGATATTAAGAAGAGGTCTGAATTGTACCAATCTATTGTATGAATAAGCCTTGAAGTTATCTTTTAAAAGTTGATAATGCATAAGTTCCAAATTTAAACCTATCCTGTTTTTCCATAAAAATGCCGTTCCCAAACCAATACCGGTAGCGCCAAATTTATCCGAATAATTATATCCTATAGAAAGGACGGTATATAACTTTTGAACTCCAGAGCGAAAAGTAACGGAAAAATGTATAAATTCACTTCCTTCAATCCCAGCTTCCAACAGACCTCCATGTTTGACAATATTAATAACTCCCAAAGAAATCCCGTCGGCAGTATCGCGTACATTTACTATTCCCATCTGAAAACGACCTTTCTTTGTTACGTTTACGGCTGTAATTTGACAGGCAGATTTATCGGCAATATTAACGCATCCTGCCATCTGAAACAGCCCATCTCTTGTAATATTGACTCCGCCTGCTAATTGGGTATATGATTTTTTTGCAACATTTACTCCGCCTGCTGATTGAAAATTTCCTGTATCTGCAATATTGACTCCGCCTGCTAATTGTGTTGATTTCCCTGTTGGAGTACAATTAAATACTCCTGCTAATTGGACATTTTTACTACTTCCGGTTTGTGAATTAACCCCTGTAAGATTGAATACCCCTGCTGCCTGAAAACCATGTACACTATACTTGTTTACATTAAAAACGCTTGCCCATTCAGCGCCTTTCACTTTTCCTGTTACGCCTCCTATTACATGCAACGAAAAATTAAAGACATATTCAGGTGAATGTATCCAACTCGTACCCAAAGGATATACAAATGACATTTGAACTGCTCTTTTTTTCTCCTGTATTCTATCCTGCTTATTTTCTTTTTGTTGTCCTACGGTATCTACTGATATAATTTCTTGTGCTGACAGATTGTATGCTGTCATTAATGTTAGAAACGAGATTGTTGTTAAAAATGATTTCATTTTCTTTTTTCTTTTTGTTGTTAATATGCTATCATGACAATTAAGTTGGATGATACCATTATCCGAAACCACTTTTTTTTGCGAATGAAACATTTCTTTGTTATAGATTAAGTCGTTATTTGCTGTTTTTGTATTCTCAAAAATGTTTTCAGTCTCCTCCCGCAATAATATATCTCTGTCAGGTGAATTGTTCTTGTTGGAATTTTCCTTTATGAGAAAAAGGATAAGATATTTGCCTGTTTTTTTATAAGATATCGTATCACAAAACAATAATTCAAGCGTCTCATCCAAACTTTTATCTTGAATATCTATTGATATTTTTCTTTTCATATCAATAATTTGCGAACTGTATGAAAAACGATATCCTGTTTGTTGGGTAATCGTATGAAAAACCTGCGACAAAGGTTTGTTTTCGACCTTCAATGTGATATTCTCAACAGTCTGTGCATTTAATACGTTGAACAGACAAAAAGAAAATAGAAACAAAAGCGCTCTAACACACAATATCTTTTTACTTGGAAATAATAAAAGCATTTTCATTTCGTAAAATTTTAATAGATAAAGTTTCTGCTATAATTTCCAATATATTCTCAACAGTTTCATTCTTATCGAAACTTGCCGTAATTTGCATCAAACGTAAGGAATTATCTTCAAAAACAATGTCTACTCCATAACGGGCTTTAAGACTATCAACAACTTGATATAAATAAACCGTATTAAATTCTATTTCTGTCTCCGTCAATTTTTTTGTTACAGCATCAGTAGTAGATACGTGCGTTTGTTCCTGCGGAAAGGGTTCGTTTATTTTCGAAATTACATCTTTTCTCAACTCATTGTCTGTTTCTTTCCGAATACAATGCTGCACAAAAGAAAATTGTTTTGTCTGCGGATCATAACAAGCTGTCTCATTTTCTTTAACATGTACCCCTTTATCGGTATTTGTATAAAAAATCACTTCGCCCTGTTTCACTTTTACCTGTATCAACTTTTCAGGATTGGAAGCCATTACAGTAAAAACAGTTCCAATATCTTTTATATACGTTTCGCCTGTTTGTACAAGAAGTTTTTCTTTTTCTTTTGCATCGACCGTAAAAGTAGCAATCCCCGAAAAAATAATTTTATATTTTTCATTTGAAGAATATTGTATCTGTGAACCAGACATTAATTCTACATTTACATGTTCAGATATAGGATGATATTGTGTTTCATTATCAGCAACAACTTGAATTATATGCGCTGCATTACGATATCGCAACACAAAAACGGCTATCAATATGGCAATAGATGCAGCCACTATCCTATAAAGTAAAAGATGCCGAAATATTCGTTTTCTTTTGGGAAGAATTTTATTCGACTGCATATATTTTTTATATCGGGACAAATCTTCCTGCATATCAGTATCTGGCAAGGGTGGCATCAATGCTGTTTGTTGATATAAAACAGTCATTTGATGAAAATAATTCTCATTTTCATCAGACTCCGCTAACCATTGATCCAATTGTTTTAATTCACTTTTAGAGGCTTCTCCACTAAAATATCGTACTAATATTGTATCTATGTTATTTGATGTAGTATGTTTTATTTGTTTCATTTTGGTTTAAGATATTAAAGACATTAAGAATAAAATTAAACTGTCAAATAATCCTTCAAATCATTTCGCAACAGACGCAATGCTTTTACCATCTGTGTTTCCACTGTATTTGTTGATATATTAAGTTTATTTGCAATTTCCATATACGATAACTGTTGAAAACGGCTCAATTCAAACACTTCCCTGCAACGAGGCGGCAAATGATTAATCGCCATTTTAATTTTCTGTTGCAATTCATTGTACAATATAGTATTTGCTGTATCATCAACAAAATCGCATGACAAATATGCAATATCCTGATTATGTTCATTTCTTATTTTTAATTGTTTCAATTTATTTAGTGCATCATTATGCACTATGCGATATAAATATGATTTCATTGAAGTATGTATTTCGAGTTCTGATCGTTGTTCCCATAATTTATAAAATACCTTTTGAACTATATCTTTTGCGTCTTCCGCATCATGCAATATGCTATAGGCATAGTTGCACAAAGGATTATACCACTGTATAAAAAGTTCTTCATATACTCTATGATTTCCTCTTCGCAAATCGTTTATCTCAATACAATCTTTCAATATATTTATTTTTTTAATACAAGTTTATTTGCAACAAAGATACTATTTTTTTTTTACATGACAACTGAAGCAGTCAATACCTGTATTCAAACATAAAATAAATTGGATTAAAACCTTCATTTTGTCTATTTAGTGTCTGGCTATAAAATACAGATAGGGTTGTTTCAAAAGCGCTCTCCGCAACAATCAGCACGTCATTGCGAGCGGGTATATCTTTCAAATAAACAAAAGGGAATGACGTTTATACTATGCGCAGTTTACGGTATGGGATAAACAGAAACGGCTGAAAGCCGTAA
>JAIROC010000580.1 GCA_031257735.1 Bacteroidales bacterium
CCGTGTGGAACTCCATACGGAATTCCATTTTGTTGGGAGATATTCGTTTCCTATTGATATATAAGCCTTGACGGGCTATTCTTATCCTGAATTAAGGTTGTCATTTTCAATAATTTTAAAACCGTATTAAAACAGCGCCAGAAGAATATCCGCCACCAAAGACAGTAATTCCAACAAGCATATCTTTTTTAAATAAATGGAGGTTTTCCATCATGACTAAGAAAGCGCTCGCTGAACCTGTATTTCCATAGTCTCTGATATTGTTTAACGATTTACTTTCCGGCACATTCAAGAAATACAACATGCTATTAATAATCCGCATATTTGCCTGATGACCAATAATAAAATCCAAATCATGGATAGTTATTCCGTTATCGTGAATTACTTCATTCAATGCTCCTACCATATAATGTGTTGCATTTGCAAAAACATCTTTTCCGTCTGGCATTTCAATACCGCCATTGTTTGGACACAGATGTACGCCATAAGGTCCCTTTCCTATATGTCCCAAACCATGAGTAGTAATATTTAATATTTCAGGTTCATGAGTAGCCATTCTGTCTTTGGAAACGAACATAGCCACAGCTGCATCACCCCAAAGATGTCCACTTTTTGGGTCGGTTTCATTGTTATAGTATGAATTATTTTCCGAACAAATAATCAGCGCTTTAGACGCTTTTCCACTCTTAAAATACATTTCTATAATTTCCAAGGCATTTACACAGGAAGAACAGGCAGATGAAATCATCATTGTTTTTGCTTTTTCTATATTATAATCTCGCTGAATGATATGTGCTAAAGTACCCACCGTATCTTCTGGCGTATATCCTGCACTAATAATTAAATCTACCTCCTGAATTGGATAGGGAAGTTGTTTGATTGCCATTTCCACAGATGCTTTCCCCATTGTAACTCCATTTTCCCCATTACTGACTTTTGAACGGGTTGCAATCCCCGTACGTTGAAATATCCACTCACTGCTTAATCCATTCAGACTATAAAAATAATCATTCGACACTCTTTGTGATGGAACATAAAATCCATTAGCATTAATAAACATATATTTTATGATCTTTTATTTACTGTAATATATTTGAATTGTATGATTTATTTTTTAAGGATTCCCTCTATCAATATCCGTATTTTCCTTTCCAAAGCAATATCTTGCCCTTCAACAATATCATCAAATGTTCCCCGTATGTATGGAATATCTATGCCTCTCATTATAAAATGAGCAAAAAAAGCAGCGCTATTCACATTGGGAATAACAAAAACACCCTTTGCAACACCTTCATTAAAAATCTCTTTCAAATTCTTAATTTCTATTTTCTCCAATTTACGAAGTACCAACCCTACCCTTATAACATCCCTGAAAAATTCTGCCTGTAAAGAGCCATTTCGTTGTACTGCTGTTCGTATTACATTCATTCTTGTAATGGTATAAGTGATAAACTTATTTAATGGGTCCAAGTTTTGTTTCATAACCTGTTCAAGGGATGAAATAACAAATTGCATTTCTTCCTTAATAACAGCATCTAACAATTCATTCTTATTTTTAAAATAGGTATATACCGTTCTTCTTCCTTTTTGGGATTCTAAGGCAACATCATTGATGGTCGTATTGGTTATTCCAATCTGTCCAAAAAGTTTTCGTGCTGCATTTATCAATATTTCTCGTGTTGTTATCATAGTATTGCACATATTAATTTAGATTGTGCAAATGTATAAAATATATTAATATAATTTCAAAAAATCTAATCATCTATTTTATACTGTTTATCAGCATCTTGATGAATAACCAGCACAATAGGGGGAGAAAAATGGACAAAATATTACACAAATGCGTCGTATTTGTGCAATCAATCGTGGAAAATAATGAGAGCTTACTATTGGCGGAGGAAAAGGTTAAAGCTAAAAAGAAAATAAAATTAAAGCTATCTAAAAAATTCCACGCAATCTCTGTCATGTAAACGTAATTCTTCATTGACGACAATGTTTTTACGTTTTAGAACATTTTTTTATGTCTTTTCTACAAAGACACACGGAAATTTTGGAGTATAAAGTCTCATGAAGAAAATAATCAAAAAAATATCGCAGAGCATCACTTAGGCATGGATTATGGACAAAATATAATTCAAAGTTTTTAGTTTTTGCTTTAATAAATGTAAATGTTTCAAAATGGGATATATAAGGTTTGATAAACAGCAATTAATCAATTTAGAATATTCACTGAAAAGAGAAATATTGCGAACCAACAGAGCAGGTTCATATACAAATACTACTATTGTAGGTTGTAACACAAGAAAATATCATGGACTATTGGTTACACCTATGGAAAACATAGATAATGATAACCATGTTATTTTATCGGGATTGGATGTTACAATTATTCAGCATGAAGCAAGTTTTAATCTTGCGGTGCGAAAATACCCCGGCGTTTATGATCCAAAAGGACATAAATATCTGGATGCCATAAATATTGACATCATTCCTGTTTTCACTTATCGAGTTGGAGGTGTAACATTGCAAATGGAAAGAATTTTAACTGAGGATGACCGAATATTGATAAAATATACATTAATAGATGCCCATTCTCCTACTAAACTGCAATTTAAACCCTTTTTAGCTTTCCGCAATGTGCATAAGTTGAGTAAAGCAAACTTTTATGTCAATACAAAATTCAAGAGTATCAAAAACGGTATAAAAGTAAAAATGTACGACGGATATAAATTCCTCTACATGCAATTTGACAGGGAAATAGAATATACACATGTGCCTGATTGGTATTACAATGTTGAATATCAAGAAGAGAAAGACAGAGGATACGAATATCAAGAAGACCTGTATGTACCCGGATATTTTGAATTGCCAATACAAAAAGGAGAAAGTATTATCTTTACGGCATCACTGATTGAAACAAAACCTGAAAAAATATCAGATCAATTTGATATGGAATTAAAGATGAGGCTGCCACGTGATAATTATTTAGACTGTTTGAAAAATGCTGCTCAACAATTTATTTACAAAAGAGAAAATAAAACGGAAATCATTGCTGGGTTCCCTTGGTTTGGTCGTTGGGGAAGAGATACTTTTATTGCTTTACCCGGTCTTACGTTGTACAACAATGACATAAAAACCTGTAAAGACGTCTTGGATACGATAAGTAATGAACTTGTTGATGGGCTGTTTCCTAATACAGGAACAGGCGATAATATAGCAGTCAATTCGGCAGATGCCCCTTTGTGGTTCTTTTGGACTTTACAACAATATGCACTGTTTATAGAAGATAAATCTGTCATCTGGAAAGAATACGGAGAAACAATGAAATGTATTCTCGAAAATTACCGCAAAGGTACTCATTACAATATAAAAATGCACGATAACGGATTGATATGGCAAGGTATTCAGGGTAAAGCCTTGACTTGGATGGATGCCATTGTTGCTGGTAAACCTGTTACGCCTCGTATGGGCTTTGCGGTCGAAATAAACGCTTTATGGTATAATGCCCTGATGTTTTCTTTGGAATTGGCAAAAAATAATAGGGATAATACATTTGTTTCCGCTTGGGAAACAATTCCTTGCTTAATCAAAAATACTTTCATTGACTACTTTTGGAATGAAGAAAAAAGATATTTAGCCGACTGCGTAACTTATGATTTCAAAGATTGGACAATACGTCCTAATCAAATTTTTGCCTGTTCTCTTCCCTACTCCCCCCTGATTGAATATATGAAAGTTCCTGTTTTAGAAACCGTCAAAAGAATTTTGCTGACGCCAAAAGGAATACGGACTTTAGCGCCTGATCACCCTGATTACAGAGGTATTTATGCCGGTAATCAAGAAGAAAGAGACAGAGCTTATCATCAAGGAACTGCCTGGGTATGGTTGTTGGGACATTTTTGTGAAGCTTATCTTCAAATTCATCAGAAAAATGGATTGCATTTAGTAGAAAAAATATTTAATACTTTTGAAGAAGAAATGACAGTACAGGGAATAGGAACTGTTTCAGAAATCTATGATGGTGATCCGCCTCATCATCCTAATGGAACTATTTCACAAGCTTGGAGTGTTGGAGAATTGTTGCGGATAAGTAATATGATACACCAATATACATAATTTTATTTATTATTTAATAAGCAAAAATATAAACCGATGAAAATATTAATGTTTGGATGGGAATTTCCGCCCCATATAACGGGAGGACTTGGAACAGCTTGTTATGGACTCACAAAAGGCTTGTCCAAATTTGATGTAGAAATTGTTTTTGTTGTACCCAAAGCATACGGGGATGAAGACAAACAATACGTTTCTATAAAAGAAGCAGGAGAAGTTATTATCACAGAACAAAAAAATGAATATTCGCAATTTTGGAAGAACTTTACCTATATGGAAGTTGGCGCTCAATTAATTCCGTATATGTCTCCAGAAGAATTTCAAAAGATTTTCAATGATAAAATCTTCTCTCATTCCGAATTGAATAAAGTTGCTTTTTCTGAAAAATTCAAATTCACTGGTCATTATGGAATAAATCTTTATCAGGAAGTAGCGCGTTATGCGTTGATTGCATCATATTTGGCAGCAAATAAAAATTTTGACATTATACATGCTCATGACTGGCTGACTTATCCCGCAGGCATGGCAGCAAAAGAAGTCTCAGGAAAACCACTTGTCGTACATATACATGCAACAGAATTTGATAGAAGTGGAGAACAGATTAATCAACGCATATACGATATTGAACGGGCAGGAATGGAAGCCGCCGATAAAGTGATAACCGTTAGTAATCTCACACGTGATATTGTCATAAACAGATATGGTATCCATCCCGATAAGGTAACAACGGTATACAATTCCGTAGAACCAATGACCTTACCTGACGAGTTCAGGGTAACGAAGGGTTTTAATGAAAAAATTGTAACCTTTTTGGGACGGGTAACTTTTCAAAAGGGACCAGATTATTTTGTAGAAGCGGCAAAAAAAATTTTAGACATAGATACAAATGTACGATTTGTTATGGCTGGCAGCGGAGATATGCTTCATCGAATGATTAAACGGGTAGCGCAATTGGGAATTGCCACTAAATTTCACTTTGCTGGTTTTCTCAAGGGACAGGAAGTCTATGATATGTTTAGTATCAGTGATGTTTATGTTATGCCTTCGGTGTCCGAACCTTTTGGAATTTCACCTTTGGAAGCGATGATGTCGGATGTGCCTGTCATTATATCGAAACAGTCAGGGGTATCCGAAATACTGCGTTATGCCCTCAAAGTGGATTTTTGGGATGTTGATGATTTAGCCGACGCCATTTACGGAATACTTCACTATGACGGATTGGCTAAAATGTTTAAACGTTGCGGCAAAGAGGAAGTGGAAAATCTAAAATGGGAAAATTCCGCCTATAAAGTCAAAGAAATATATAAGTCTTTAACGAATTGATAAAAGCATGAAGGAGCGAAAGTTCCCGATCTGCGTAGCATATTGTCTGAGACAGGTAAATAGAAATCCGTACCTCTCTTTTTTCAGCGGCGGTATCGTATGCCCTCCAGCCGCTGGAACAGGCGTGAATTTCACATCTATTTGCGGATGGTTTTGTATTATTTTCTGAGTGTTCTGTACCTTCTGCAATTAAAAATAGCCCTTCTCCCAAAACCATTCTGTCCTGTCTTTCATGACTTCGTTCTCTATACTGTAAAAGCGTTGATTGGTCGTACGCATATTTAATCCGCCCAAATGTTCTATGTAAGCGCCGAGTTTGATATAGTCGAAGTTCGATATCGAAATACCCGCTGGCAAAACCTCTTTTCCCGAATACCAAGCTGTCTTGATATTCCTGCTTGAGAAGACCGTCCGCACATACACAGCCAATCTCTCTACTTCATACGGATCGGCATCTCCGCCCATAAAACAAATACAGGTAATTGCATTCGCATACTGTTCAAGCCATACAGAAATAATATTCTCATCCAATACGTCGCCAATACTTTCGCGAAGATGAGGACTGTGACAATTCTTGCACCAATTAGGACAATTCGATATATTGATTGCCAGCGTTACCTCATTCGGGATTTCCTGAAAAACAATGTCAAAACTCGCGTACAGAAGCATAATATCGTCTTGCGGCTTCTTCCTGTCTTTCCTGTGAAAAGTTACTGACACGTTTCATATATCCGATAACACGGGTAAGATAGTCCAAATTATCACCACCACATTCGGGACATTTATCCAATCGCCGCTTATCAATATGTCCGCACCCATTGCATACAGTATTCGGAATATTGAACGTGAAATAATTGCAACCTTCTTCTGCTGCTATGCGTAACAAATGTAGATATTGTTCCTTCGTCAAATGTTCGTCTAAATTGAGATGTAAAGCCGAACCTCCTGTCAAGTGTTCAATATATTTGCTCCCATGCAAACGGAACTTGTCAAGAATATTCAAGGTTGGATCTTCTACTATATAGAAATAACTGTTATAACAATCACGCTCCACTTTATAGCCTGCTTCTCTGTCCCATTTTGCATGTTTTACGCCTACATTTTCTGCGGGAATCATTTCGCAATTAAACATTATATCATCCGTACGATGACGTTTATTATAATCTTCAATGAGTCCAAGTATTTGCTGTACAAATTCGACATATTTCGGATTATCAGTAATCTCTATCCCCAAAAATTCGGCAGCTTCTACCAGCCCGTTTACGCCTATCGTAAGGTATTGACCTTTCATAGTGATGTAACCTGCTGAAAACAACGGCAACATACCCTTTCCCAACAGGTATTTTAGATTTTCATTATAAGCCAACTGTACCTTATGTGCCAATGCAACAACATTTTCAAGAAAAGACATATAGGAAATATTTTCCCGCGTAGCTTGCTGAATACAGCGATTCAAATTAATCGTAAGCACGCTTTTCGACCCTGTTGAAATTCCCCCTGCACCCAGCGTATAACTAAATTCTTTATGCTGAATTACATTGCGCAAACGACAGCAACTACTCAACGAATCAACATTATCACTCATATACGTAAAAAAGGAATGCCCTTCGGCGTACATTTCTGCCGTAAAGTCGGCATATTCTCTATCTTTGGCATCTCCATTTTCGGTTAGTAACGCCATTGTTTCCACAGGAAAGGTAAGCACTGCACGGGTACGTTCTTTATTAAACCACTTCATAAACCGTTTCTGCAGCCAATTGTGCGAATCCCAATGAGGTACACTTTGGTCAGGGAAACAAAAATTCTTAAACAAACCGTCAAAGTAATAGCGGTCGAAATAGGCTACGTTCCAGAATACTGCTTGAAAATTCCGCGCCCCAGTTGGTTGGTTGATAGAATAAACAATTTGCTCGAAGCAATCAGTTATGACTTTATCAATCGTTCGGCGTTTCTTTGACAAATCCACTACATCCTCTACATGCAAATAATAATCCTCTCCGTATTCAAGTCTAAGAAAGTAATTCATATACAGGAGAAATTCAGGCGTAGCACATGCGCCGCTCAACATACTTGAAACCATAAAAACCATATTGATAAATCCGCCGCAAAAAGACTTTAGATTGGTTGGCGCTTTTGAATTTCCGCCTATAGAAGCTGTGCCTTCAAGTATCCATGGCGACATATTAATACTCGCACAGTAGTTGGCAAGACTTGTTTCATCGTTTTTATATAGAAAATGATTGTTCAGCAAATCAATGTATTTATCGGCTACTTCCGTACCAAACATTTCTTTTATTTTATCGGTGAGCATTCGTCTGTTGAGACGGATAAAATTAGGTTTGGGCAATTCGCCGATAAGTGTTGCTATGTTTTTATTTTCCACATTGGCGTTAGCGTCATATTTGCTTCCTGTTGCCGCATTGCCTGCATTGGAATAATCTATAAAAAACTTAAGTTTATCACGTACTCCACGATCTTCCTGATGTTTTTGTCTATATAGCATGTAAGACTTGGCTACTGCGTAATAATGCTCTGACATTAAAGCAATCTCCACCTGATTTTGAATATCCTCTACCGTACTGCCGTTAGTAATAACTATGCGGCTAATGATGTTTGTTATAACATCTTGCGTTGCAAAACTGCCAACCGATAAAAATGCTTTGGCTATAGCATTTTTAATCTTTCCAATTGAGAAAGCCTCTTGCTTTCCATCTCGTTTGATGATAAATATATCCATTCCTCTATTTAATTATTATCCAATCTTATTATTATTCTGTTCTGTTCGTTTCAAACTTTATTCCTCGAAAGATTTAAACCATTTTCACTTTGGCAGGTCTTCTGACTTACTCTATCTTTACAACGTCCTTCCCGTTCCTTTCTTTTGCGAAACAGTGGTTCAGGTATATTGTGCAAAGACTTTTTTAGAATTTACAGCAGCGGGTCTGTTTAGGATTTACACCTAATTCCCTTTTCAATGTCTTTTCTAAATAGATAGGACATCACCAAAATCGGTTGCAAAGGTACATAAAAATTTCAATACGCCACCAATAATTAAAGAAATTTTTTTGTTGCATGATAGTGGACGAGTGGACGGGGGGGACGAGGTTTGTTTAACCTAACGTTCGGACGAGGTTCTACCTCATTCGCTCTATCCGAGCAGGCTATGCCTGCATTTATTGTTAATACATTTTTCATTTCAACCTATTACTGCTGACATTCTTTTTTGTATTCTTTTTACTGAGCAGGTAGAACCTGCGGGGATAATCCGAACGAGATAGAACCTCGTCCGAACGGAACAGGCTATGCCTGCATTTATTTTTAATATGTTTCTCCCTTAAGAATAGACTGTATCATTGCGTAGAGCGCAGCGATTTGGCGCTCCCTAACAGGTGGTGCATCTAACGTTAGGGGGCTTTTCGCTGCGCGCGCAATGATGGCGTTGTTTAGACGCCTTCGTGTGTTTCCACACATCCTTTATAAAAAAATGAAAGGAAGATATGAAAAAAAAAGTCTTATTATAATCAAAGTTGTCATTGTAATAAACGCAAGGAGAAAACAATCCTTAACCAAGAAACGTTTTGTCGGTCAGGGATTACTTCGGATTGCGCTCTTACAAGATTTACACTTAATTCCCTTTTCAATGTCTTTTCTAAATAGATATGACATCACCAAAATCGGCTGCAAAGGTACATAAAAATTTCAATACGTCACAAATATTTCAAGAAAAATTTATGTTGCATGATAGTGGACGAGTGGACGAGTGGACGGGTAGACGGGGGGACGGGGGGACGAGTTTTGTTTATCTTCACACGTCTACGCGTTCGGACGAGGTTTTACCGCGATAAAGGGCTGAAAGCCCGTAATCATTAGCACAGGGTAACACCCTGTGTAACGTAAAGCGCTAAAAATTAAGCCCTGAAAGGGCGTAATCAATTATAGTACCCGTAAGAGCAACGCAGCTAATTATGAATTATGAATTAGGCTGACGCAAACTAAAATAATTCATAACCCATATCATTGATTACGCTCTTTCAAGACTTATGAGAGGGTGCGGACTGTGTGAGGAGTATTCATTATACTTTATTATTGTTTTATTATTTTTCCAGAACCAGTAATAATTTGTTTAGTAATAACAGGATTTCCTGTATATTGCAGGCTTCCACTTCCTGAAATTGAACAGGAAATTGTATTTTCTACATGAAGTTTTACATCTCCGCTTCCGCTTATCTTACAGGTTAAATCTTTGACCGAACAATTGTAAGAACCTATTTTTCCCGAACCTACAATGCCAATATTACAGGTATTTATCTCTCCGCTTAAGGAAGCCTCTCCCGAACCTGATATTGTTAGTTTACAGTTATCCGCTTTTCCATTAAAGGAAGCTTCTCCCGAACCTGCAATGCCAATATCACAGGTATTTATTTCGCCCCCTAAGGAAGCGCTTCCCGAACCTGATACATTTACTTTACAGTTATTTGTTTTTCCTCCTAAAGAAGCGCCTCCCGAACCTGCAATGCTTATGTTACAAATACCTATATCTCCATGTAAGGAAGTGTTTCCCGAACCTGACACTTTGACATCCAATTGTTCGGCGGTCACGGAAGTTGTAGATGTTATATTTCCGCTTCCGACGACAGCACACACTAATTTATCTGTTTTTATGTCTGAAACAAAATTAATTATTCCTGAACCTAAATTATTTACATTTATTAGTCCTGTAGAATTGGTGTTGATAATACATTTTGTTGGGCGAATAACAATATGTCTTGTTTTGTTTCTTTTTGGAGCAATAATTAGCGTTTTGTTTTCTACATAGATGTCAATATAACTCAATAAGTTGTCATCTATCGTAATTTGAAAATAAGGCGCTTTATCGGATTGTTGGTAATTGAGCATCATGTTCCCGATGAGTTCTATTTTATCGTAATCGGTAATATTTATTTCTTGGGTAATAAGTTTTTGATTGCCTTTGATGGCATTGTTGTAGTCGCAATCATTGTAATTAAATTGCCAATAGCAGGACGTAAACGCCAATCCAACTGAACATAACACGAATACTGTACAGATGGATGTAAATTTTATTGTTCTCATATAATTGTGTTTTAGAATGATTAGTATTTTATTGCATTTTGTATATTATACAGATGAAACGGAATAAAGATGGAATAAGTATGTGCTACGGATAATTTTCCGTTGGATTACCACTGTTCACCTGTTCAATTGAATATATTTTGCATACATTTTTTATCTTCAAATCGATTGAATAATCCATAATTTTGCTGTGAAGAATTATAGATATTTTATATAAGTAGCTACAAACAAAAGGGAAAGCAAATTGAAAATAAAAATTAGAAAATAATAATGTTTATTTTTGTCTTGCGTATATCAAAAAAATCGTATCTTTGCATCCTGTAATTATATAAAGAATATCTATGGATGATTTTTTTGACCATGAAGAAGAAGAATTTGAAGATATAGAAGTAGCTGAACTTGTGCATCGTTACGAAAAAATGATTGAAAATAACAGCTCAATGTATTTGAGTTTGGATGATTATATACAATTATTCGCCTACTATATGATGATTGAGAATGATGCTGATATGTATTCTAATTATTCGGAAGAGGTGAATATGGAAATGGCAGCTTCTGTTCTTAGATATGGAATGCAACAATATCCCACATCGCCTGTATTGCAGATGTATAGTATTTATTATAAATATCAACAGTCAGAATATAATATGCCTGAAACAATAGAGTTAGTGGAACAGATTGAAATTCCTGAATATGACATGATGAATATCTGCTTTTGCAAAGGACGGCTGTATATGGCGCTTGCGGCTTCTCATGCTGCCCTTCCTGTCTTTGAGAATTTGTTGAAATTCGCTCATACGAAAGGAGATAAAATGGATATTTATAGAGAACTTTATCGTTTGATAAGATTTGAACATAACAATAATATTGATAAGATAATCCATTATTTAGAGGAGATGATAAAATTAGACCCTTCATCAGAACTTAATTATTTGACCGAAATAAAATATGATTATAATACACAGGAAATAGTATGCGCTATTCTTGAACAATATGTAAATCGTCATTTGTTTTCGAAGAATGGATGGATGGTTTTAGGGGAGAACTATCATTCTTATTCAAGATATGAGGATGCAATAGACGCATTGAATAAAGCGATGGCATTGTCTAATGAAAATGATGTAACATTGCTTGTTTATCTGGGAAATGCTTATAAAGCATTGGGCGCAAAAGAAACAGCAATGGAATATTATCAGGATGCCCTGCAAAATTGGTCGCCCAATAAAGATTATTCTTACGAACTCCTGTTTAACATAGCGGAATTATATTTTGAAGCAGGACAATTGGATCAGGCTGCCTATTTTTATAATTTATTAATAGAAATAGACCCAGAGAGTCTGCGTGCATTACATTGCTTGGGAATGATTTATTTTGCACACGAAGACTATGATAGGGCAATACATTATTTGGAAAGAGCAAGAAAAATAAACATGGAAGAGGTACAAGAAATCAGAGCTCCTTCTAATGATTTAATACTGTCTTTAATGTCGAAGTGTATGATTGCGGTGGAGAGAAGTGATGAAATGATAAAAATCTATGAACAAATGTCACAATATGCTTTCTATCATATTGGATTTTGGCTTGTCTATTCAGAGCATTATGCACTGATTAAGAATTATGTTGCGGCTTTATCTATCTTGGATCAGGCTATGCGTATACGTGAAACGGAAACCAGTACCATTGAATTGGAACAGGGTGTAATGTTATTTGAAGATGCGCCTTTACTCTACCGCAAGGCAAATTATTATTTTATAAATGGAGATACAGACAATGGCTCTTCCTGTTTAAGGTTGGCTCTGATAATTGACCCCTCTAATTTGCACCACTTTTTGGAATACGATAACCAAATGGCAGCATTGCCAGAAGTAATAGAAATAATAGAAGAATTTAAAAATAAAAAATAAACGATGAAACAATTGATTTGGACTTATTTGAAAGGGGTAGCCATGGGCGCTGCCGATGTGATACCGGGTGTCTCCGGGGGAACGATTGCCTTTATAACAGGAATCTATGAACGGTTAATACAGGCAATTAAAAATATTAATTGGCGAAATCTGAAACTACTGTTCAAAGGAGAGATAAAAGACTTTTGGAAGAATGTAGATGGAACTTTTTTGCTTTGTTTGGTATTGGGAATAGTTACAAGTTTTTTTGTATTTGCTCATATAATTACTCAGTTATTGAATGACTATCCGATTTTGGTGATGTCATTCTTTTTTGGGTTGATATTAGCGTCTACTTTTTTTGTAGGGAGGGCTGTCGAATGGACATGGAAGACCGTCCTTTCATTTATATTGTCTATGGTGGTCGCTTTTTGTATCACATCACCGGAGAATGCACCTGTGTCATCTATTGATTCGTATTGGTTTATTTTTCTCTGTGGAGCGGTAGCCATTTGCGCAATGATATTGCCGGGTATTTCTGGCAGTTTTATTTTGCTTTTGTTGGGACAGTATTCTTCTATGATGGATGCGATCAAAGATTTTAATATAGCTGTGCTTTTAATTTTTATAGCAGGGGCGCTTGTTGGGATTGTCAGTTTTTCAAATGTATTGTCATGGTTGTTTAAACATTTTAAGATGGTAACTCTATCCGCTTTGGCAGGATTTATGTTTGGTTCACTAAACAAAATATGGCCATGGAAACAAACATTGTCGGATATAGAAAAAAATATTTCACCTGCTCGATTTGAAGAATTGACAGGAAGCGCAAATTACTTATTCTATGCAGTTTTATTAATTGTTTTTGGGGTTGCATTGATATTTGTCATTGAATATATTTCAGGAAAGATAAAAAAGAATGTAGTAGGAGAGATTTCTTCTCCGGAAGATAACGAAGAAGAACAATGAAAATAAATAGTTTATAATTATGTTTTTATATAATAAATTTTTAACACGTATACTATGCGATTATTTGGATTAATAGGAAATTCATTAGCTCATTCCTCTTTAAAGGAATATTTTGAGCATAAATTTGCAGAAGAAGGCATTACAGATGCGGCGTTTTCAAATTTTGAATTAGCCAATCTGGATTATTTGCCTGTCATATTGGAACATTTTCCGCATTTAGAGGGATTAGCAGTTACTATTCCCTATAAATCTGCAGTGATTCCCCTCATGACTAAAATAACAGATGAAGTCAAGGAAATACGCGCAATGAATGTTGTGAAAATAAAAAGAATGGAAAAAAATATCCAACTCAGTGGATATAATACAGATGTATGTGGATTTGAACAATCCCTTTTACAGGAAATTAAACCCTGTCATGACCGTGCATTAATATTGGGTTCAGGAGGTGTTGGTAAAGCAGTTGGATATGTATTGCAAAAATTGGGCATACAGTACCGATATGTTACAAGAAGCAATCAGGCAGGAGCTTTCTCTTATGAAGACTTGTCTGATCATATTATCTCTTCTTATCCTTTAATAATAAATGCGACTTCTGTAGGAATGTACCCTGATGTAGATGCTTTTCCGCGTATTCCTTATAAAGGAATAGGTGAAGGTCATTTTTTGTTTGATTTGATATATAATCCGGAAATGTCTGTATTCCTCAAAAAGGGACAAGAACAGGGCGCCATGATAAAAAATGGACATGACATGCTTCGTTTTCAGGCAGAAGCGGCATGGGAAATTTGGAACAACTAAATAAGGAAATAAGAGAAAATGGATAATATATTAGAAAATAAAGAAAAAACCCCTTTAACGGCGCTTGGAGAATTTGGCTTGATAAACCATCTGACAAAGGATATTACCATAAAAAATAAATCCACTATCTTGGGTGTAGGAGATGACGCCGCTATTGTTGACGGCAAACAGCAATGTATGGTCGTTTCAACAGATTTATTGGTGGAAGGTATTCATTTTGACTTGCATTACAGTCCATTGAAACATATCGGATACAAAGCAATAGCCTCTAATTTATCGGACATTGCCGCTATGAATGCCAAAGCGGAACAGGTATTGGTAAGTATTGCTGTTTCAAATCGCTTTTCGGTGGAAGCAATTGATGAACTGTATAGTGGAATTTATGCCTGTTGTGAAAAATATGGGGTTGATCTTGTTGGGGGTGATACTACTTCAAGTGTCAGTGGCTTGTTCATTAGCATCACCGTATTAGGCTATACAACTAAAAGGAAAATCACCCGACGAAGTACGGCTAAAGAAAATGATTTGATTTGTGTTAGTGGTGATTTGGGGGCTGCCTATATGGGATTGTTGGTATTGGAACGAGAGAAAAAAGTCTTTTTGGAAAATCCCGAAATACAACCAGAACTTGATGCCCACAGCTATATTCTGGAACGACAATTAAAGCCTGAACCGCGTTTGGATATTGTTGATGAGTTGAAAAGATGTGAAATTGTTCCGACTTCCATGATTGATATTTCTGATGGTTTGGCTTCGGAGATTTTGCATATTTGTGAGCAGTCAGGAAAAGGTTGCGTGCTCTATGAAAATAAAATCCCTATTGACACTAAAACCTATACTACTGCATTAGAATTTGGTATATTACCTTCTATTGCTGCATTGAATGGCGGTGAAGATTATGAACTCCTCTTTACTATCAAACAGAAAGATTATGAAAATATACAGGAAATAGCAAATGTAACTATCATCGGTTATATCAGGGATAAAGCAAGTGGATGTTCTTTAATTACATACGATAATAAAGCTATATCTTTAACGGCGCAGGGATGGGATGCTTATTTGAAAGAAAAGCCTGAAAAAAGAGAGAAAAGAGAGTAATATCATTAACTGCATTTTTTTAGTTAAGGAATAATATGAGACGAAGACTGTTTGATTTGTTTTGGATATGTTTGTTATTTTTGGGATGTCGTCCTGTAGTTAAATTTCCCCCAGAGCCGCAAGTGTCTTTCATTAGTCTGGAGAAAATAGATAACGGCACTCCTATAGATGACAAAGCTACTTTAATCTTGTATTTCAGGGATGGAGATGGAAATATCGGATTAAGTCCCGAAGAAAATGCCCCGCCTTTTGATACGGGATCGGTCTACAAGGATAATTTCTTTGTTAAATATTACGCAAAACGACAGGGCGAATTTGTTTCTTTTCCAGAATTCGCCTTTAATGCACGACTACCTCATTTTTCTTCCTCAAATAATTCGGAAGCGTTGGAAGGTGAAATAAAATACATGCTTTCTATAAGAAATCCATTAGCTACGGCGCCAAATAAAGATACAATTAAGTTTGAATGTTGGTTGGTTGATAGAGATTTAAACGAAAGTAATCATGTTTTCACTTCAGAGATAGAGGTCGTCAATCACTGAAAAAGAAAAAAAAAGACTCCGCCGTACAATAGAGACTAATAAGAAGCGTTATTGTGATTGTAGTATTGTCATGATAATTGTTAAGAATGGTGCAATAAGGAGAGGGTCTTTTTTTTTATTTTTGTTTCCATGGGTTTATTCTTTTCCCTTTCCTTGCACCATTTTTTTCTTTTTATAAAACATACAAACTAATTATGAGTTATGACTCGAAGCATAGCGAAGAGCAGCGTAGCTAATTAGATCCTGTCTATAAAGTATAAAAAAGTAATCATCAACGCCGTCCAAACAACGCCGTCATTGCGGGCTTGCCCCGCAACCCCTGCCTTAAAACGCGTTGTCGGAGTTATTTTATTTGCGTCAGCCTAACTCATAACTCATAACTTATTTTTGGATAAAATGAGCATCGAATAGAAAAAAATAGTACCTTTGCTGACATAATAGAATTTGTATAAATTAGTTTAGTTGTAATATGAAAAGTAGATTAATAATTATAG
>JAIROC010000540.1 GCA_031257735.1 Bacteroidales bacterium
CCAAGACAAATACGACGCAGTCATATTAGCCGTCGCACACAACGAATTCAGAAAAATAAACATAAAAAATTTATTATCCGAAAACGCCGTCATTTACGATGTAAAAGGATTTTTTCCTGCTAATATTGTCGATGGGCGATTATAAATGAGTTAATTATATTTTGCATAATCACAAATGTATGAGTAGTAACATTGACGCAGTTTTTATAGGATTAGGTTATATTGGTCTTCCTACGGCAGCGTTTGCAGCATCCAAAGGGCTAACTATATTGGGAGTAGATATCAATCCGAATGTGGTTGATACAATTAATAAAGGAGAAATACATATTGTAGAACCGGGTTTGGATGTCATAGTAAAAAAAACAATTACATCCGGTAAACTACGAGTATCGATAAAAGCAGAAAGCTCCGATGCTTATTTTATTGTAGTCCCTACCCCATTCAAACAGAATCACAGGGCTGATATCTCTTATGTAGAATCAGCAACACGTTCTATCATTCCGTTACTGAAAGAAGGCGATTTGTTTGTGATAGAATCGACATCTCCGGTTATGACAACGGAAAAGATGGCGAAATTGATTTGGAAAGAACGGTCGGAGTTAAAAGATAAAATTTATATCGCTTATTGTCCCGAAAGAGTATTGCCCGGTAATGTTATTTATGAGTTAGAGCATAATGATCGTGTGATTGGAGGGATTAATACTGAATCTACTCAAAAAGCGGTAAATTTTTACGCTAAGTTTGTAAAAGGAACATTACATCCGACAAATGCCCGTACAGCTGAAATGTGTAAGTTAACGGAAAACTCCTCCCGCGATGTACAAATTGCTTTTGCTAATGAATTATCCATGATCTGCGACAAAGCAGGAATTAATGTCTGGGAATTAATTAAATTGGCAAATAGACATCCACGTGTGAATATTTTACAACCCGGATGTGGCGTAGGGGGACATTGCATAGCCGTTGACCCGTGGTTTATCGTATCCGATTATCCCGAACAGGCGCAAATTATCAAAAGATCTCGCGAAACTAACGATTACAAGTCTGACTGGTGTGCTAATCAGGTAATAGAAACATGCCGGTTATTTGAACAGGAAAACGGACATGAACCGGTTGTTGCATGTATGGGTTTGGCATTCAAGCCTAATATAGATGATTTGCGTGAATCTCCAGCTATGTATATTACATCACGTATTGTAAGCGAAGTCAATGCTGATGTATTAGTAGTAGAACCCAATATTAAAAAACACAAGACATTCAATCTGGTAAATTACAGGGAAGCATACGACAAAGCAGACATCGTTGTTTGGTTAGTCAGGCACAAAGAATTTATAGTTATGTCCAAAGATGTGGACAAAATAGAACTTGATTTTTGCGGAGTCAGAATCCCATACAGTTTATAAAAAAAATGTTGAAATCGAATGACAGTAATACACAGCAAGCGTTTTGGGTGGGGATTGGAAGTTTATTTTCTTTCGGTTTTACACTCATAAGTTCCATGATATTGAGCCGTTATTTTTCGAAAGAAGATTATGGCACTTATCGGCAGGTGTTATATGTGTATAATACATTACTTATTATCTTTACGTTAGGACTTCCAACGACATTTTCATTCTATTTACCGAGAATTCCTCTCAATGAGGCAAAAAGTTTGATTCGGAAACTCACTAATCTGTTTTTTTTATTAGGCGCTATTTTTTCGTTACTTTTATTTGTATTAGCTTCACAGATTGCTTTATTTCTAAAAAATCCGGATTTGGAGTTGGCTTTGAAGATTTTTTCACCTGTTCCTGTACTTATGTTGCCGACAATGGGTTTGGAAGGAATTTTGTCAACATTTCGTAAAACACAGTTTTTAACAGTTTATACAATCAGTACGCGTATATTGATGTTGCTTTGTGTTGCATTGCCGGTTATATTTTTTCATAGCGGTTATATTCAATCGATTATTGGTTTTGTAGTTGCATCGTTTTTATCATTTGCATTGGCATTGTATTTTAAGTATATGCCGGTAAAAAATGCAGGTAATGAAAAAACTTCAATAAGCTACAATGAAATATTTAAATTTTCATTGCCCCTATTATACGCAAGTTTATGGGGAATGCTAATCAGTTCTGCCGACCAATTTTTTATAAGCAGGTATTTTGGAACAGAAGTTTTTGCAGAATTTTCTAATGGTTCAATGGAATTACCTTTTACAAGAATGGTTATTGGAGCGTGTGCAACCGTATTAACTCCGATTTTTTCAAGACTAAGTCATGAGAAATTAGATCCCCGAAAAGAAATTTTTCCATTATGGATAAGTGTGTTTGAAAAAACAGCTAAAATAATATATCCTTTGGTGTTGTACTGTTGGTTTTTTGCCGATATTTTAATGATGGTTTTATATGGAAATCAGTATGAAAATTCAACTGTTTATTTTAGGATTAAATCTTTAATAAACTTTTTCACATTGATAATATATGCCCCATTGCTTATTGCTTTAGGAAAGACAAAATTTTATGCTAATGTTCATATGTATAGCGCTATTATTTTAATTGCATTTGAATATTTGAGCATATTAATTTTTAAATCACCTTATTTGATCAGTGGTATTTCGGTTGCATGTCAATTAGGAAGAATCTTTGTTATACTGTTATTCGTTTCTGATTTTTTTGAATTAAAACTGTATAAATTATTTCCAATCAGATTACTGTTAAAAATAATATTGCCATCTATATTGATATTGTTTACACTCCATTATCTGTTGGTAAATTATTTTTCCTTGAATAAATTATTGATTTTACTTATAAGTTGTTTCGGATATATTATACTGTTTTTTGCCTGTTCTTATTTCTTGAAAATAGATTATATGATTATAATAAATCCGTTCAACAAACATAATAATCAAAAAAAACATGAAAATATTTAGACATGCATAATATTAACACAAAAGATTATTGGGATAGTCGATTTAAAATTGACAATCTTAAATCGTGGAAGTCTATAGGCGGAGAATCTCAGACAAAAAAATATGCAAGACGTATTGTTCAATCATTGAAAATGACGGATAATTTTTCCGGGACTATATTGGATTTTGGATGCGCCATGGGCGATGCAATACCTGTTTATAAGGAGAAATATCCTTTGGCAAAGTATATAGGAATGGATTTTTCCGACGAGGCAATTAAGCAATGTAAAGCAAAATTTCAGGCTGACGACAATATAAAATTTATCGTTGGAAGTGTAAATAATATTCCAAAGGTAGATGTTATCATTATTTCTCATGTATTGGAACACTTGTCAAATGATAAAGATATAGTTTCCAAGTTATTGGAAGAATGTAATGATTTATATATCGCTGTTCCTTTTGAAGAAAAAATTGAAAAAGGCAGAGAACATATAAATTCATATAATTCAAAATCATTTGATTATTTAACAGATACGATGAATGTTTCAGTTACTTTTGAAATTCATAAATTCAAAAAAAGTTTAAAAGCCAAACTCCTTTCATTTTTTCATATTGAATTGAAAAATCTTATACGTCCCTTTTTTAAGAAACCTGGAGTACGGTATATGAAATGTATTTTTATTCACTGATGACATTGGTTCTGTTTCTGGGCTGGAGGAAGAGAAATATTTTGTTTATGCTGTTTGGAGCATTTTGTGTGTTTTTATTGGCTGGACGGCTTAATTTGTCCGGTTTGCAGACAGAGGGTTTTTTATTATTTGTATACAGTTTGACCGCCTCCGTACATATCTTTTTCTTCCTGTCAGGAATAGTTATGGCAATCATTTATGCCAAGATACAAGATACAAGATACAAGATACAAGATATTCTTCATTATTGTCCAAGTATTATTTGTCTGTATGTTAATGTTGAGTTATAATACAATAATTTCGTTTGCTGTATGCAGTTTGTTTTTCATATCATATCTGTTTTTTGACAGGATATGGAGTGAGAACGGACATAAGACCTGCAAATGGCTGGCATATACCGGAGACATATCTTTTTCCATTTATTTGATACATCAGCTGGTTATCAGAGTACTTTTCCATATATTTGAAGTAAATAACTTTTATGTATTGCTGCTGTTTACATTAGTAATAACTCTATTTGTGTCGCATTTGACATACAGGTATATAGAAAAGCCATTTATTGCTTTGGCACGCAAAATAACAACGAGGGAAAGGAGGGATGCAAACTCTGCTCTTAAACAAATTAGGAGCAGCAAATGAAGTTAGAAGCCTTGAAATCGTTTTATACACTGGCAGATTTCATGCAGAAGATTGCTCTATGGAAAGACCTTTATTACGACTTGTCCGAATTGACTACAAAAACAAAATTTTAATATGAAAATTCTCATTGTTGGGAAGCCTTTTTTTCCTATTATTTCTCCGCGTTCTTTTCGTACAACTGAACTTGCTAAAGAATTTATACGTTTAGGACACGAGGTTACAGTTTGTGTAGCTGATAATGGTTATTCTTATGATAATTTTCTTAAGAAATATCCCATAAGAATAATATTTGGTGGCAAGCAAAACGGTTTTATAGATTCCATGAAATCAAAATCATCAAACAGACATGGGTTACAGTATCTGTTTTTCCGTACAGCACAAAAGATTACAAATTATCTGTTTGAATATCCCGGTTTTAGAGGATGTTCTTTAATTCATAAAGTGTTAAAAAATGAAAGCAACTTTGATGTTCTTATTTCTATAGCAAATCCTTATTCTGTTCATTTTGCAGTATGCAAAGCAATGAAAAGAAATCCTCAACTTGCCAAGCGCTGGATTTCTGATTGTGGTGACCCATTCACAGGTTCTCCTATGGGGCATCATGCCTTTTATTGGAAGTATATTGAAAAATGGTGGGCAAAGGCAACCGATTTTATTACTATTCCTATTGAAGAAGGGAAAATTGCTTATCATAAAGAATGTAGAGGTAAAATAAGAATAATTCCGCAAGGTTTTAATTTTGATGAGATAAACTTGGCAGAATATCACAGAAATACCATCCCTACATTTGCTTATGCAGGGGCAATATTACGGTTTCACAGAGACCCTTCTAATTTTTTAAATTATCTTTTAACTCTTCAATTTGATTTCAAATTTATTGTTTATACTAGACAATTTGAATACTTTGTAAAATGTGAAAGTTTATTGGGTAACAAGTTGGAATGTAGAAGTTTTATACCAAGAGAAGAGTTGTTGTTAGAACTTTCAAAAATGGATTTCTTGATAGATATAAAAAATGAATCGTCTTTACATAAACCCAGTAAGCTAATAGATTACGCTTTGACTAAGCGACCTGTACTTGAAATTTCTACTGCATTTAAGGAACAAAACAATTTTGATGCTTTTCTCAAAGGAGATTATTCTTCTGCTATGGAGATAAAGGATATTTCGCAGTATGATATACGCAATGTTGCCAATCATTTTCTGTCATTAGCTTCAGAATAGCAGCCATGAAACAAACAGCATACAGCGATAAACAGGAGTTAAGGAGCAAACTGATTCTGTTTCTTGTTTCTCCATTGATTTCATTTTTCTATTCATTGAAGAATGTGAATTCGCGATCATCTTATGTGATATTTTTCCTGTTTGCTTTGTATTTTGGATTGAGTTTCACAATGAAAATAGGTGGAGCAGGGGACGCTTCTCGTTATCGCGAACAATTTGAGCAATGGGAATTTAGAGGCTATAAGCATTTGGAGAAAATTGTACACGATTGGGCAGGTGGTAGCGATAAATTAGACGATGAAAACAAGGATATTTATCACGTGGTGTTGTACTATGCCGTTTCCCGTTTTACAACTAATTATCACTATTTATTTTTGGTAATTTCCTCCGTCTTTGCTTTCTTTATGCTGAAATCGTTGAAGTTTCTTACGAATGAAATGAATGGAAAACTTACGTGGGTTGCATTCATTTTACTTTTTCTGTTTGTACAAAACAATATCTTTAACATTAACGGCTTTCGTTTTTGGACTGCTGCATGGATAGGGATTTATTGCATTTTTCAGATATTTAGAAACAACAGACCGATATATTTGTTGTTGCTGCCTATTGCTTTTTGTGTACATACATCTTATATGATATTTGGTGTGATTACGGTGGCAATTTATCTATTTAAGCGTGTCTTTCATTATACACATACATTTTGGGTAACGATATTTGTAATATCTATTTTTGTTGGAAACCTTTTGTTGAATTTCTTTAATCAAGAGATGGTGTCATATTTGCCTGCAAATTTTGCAAAGTATACGAAGATATTTGACCCTGATTTTATGGAAGGAAGGCAGCTATACAAATCAGAAAATTGGAATTATCTTCATCTTCTTTGGGATAACATACGATACTATTACATAAACATTCTTGTTTTTGTCTTGGCAAGAAATGTTTATACTATTTGCAATGATAAGAGGAGCTATTATCTTTATATTTTCTTGTTAATATTTACGATTGTATGCAATTTAGGACAGATAATATATACGTTTGGAAATAGATTTGTATTTCTTACTTATTCTATCATTGCTTATTTGTGGTGGGTTACATTTGGAACTAAAAAATACAGGTGGATAATTTATTTATTGCCCATTGCCTTTCTGTATGAGGTATGGACTAATATAGACAGATGGTATTCCTGTACAGAAGCATGGTTTTACATAGGCAATCCAATTGTTAATATCGTTCATTACTTATTTTAATATGTATATACAATGAAAGTACTTTTATCCGTAGCCTCTATGATAGGAGGCGGAACTGCCAGAGTGGCTCAACAACTGTGTAATAGATTATCAGAAAGAAATTATGATATTTATTTGGCCTTTGATAAAAACTATAATCTTGATTATGACTTGTCTCCACAAATAACGCAATTACACTGTCCTTTGTTCATAAGTAAAAATAAGTTATCTAATCTGTTTCATTACTTTCAAACAAAACGCGCCATAGTTAAGCATGTTAGACCTGATGTAATTATTGCATTTAGTGGTTCTCATAAAGCAATTACAATATTAGCAACGTTAGATATGAAAATTCCAATCATTGCATCGGAACATTCCATGCTGAGACGTTCAATGTCTTTGTATGAGAAATTAGATAAGTATTACTTTAATAAGTTGGCTGCAGCAACAACGGTTTTAACAACAGACGATATTGAAGTTATAGGAAATAGATTAAAAAGGAAATATTTAATGCCTAATCCTTGTACTTATAATGTTTTGAAAGAAGATCGAAATGAAAGACGTAAAAAAAATATATTATGTGCTGGCTGGTTACATTGCTGGCATATTAAAGGCTTTGACAATATAATAAGAATCTGGAGCGAAATACATTCTATCTTCCCTGATTGGATTTTGGACTTTGTTGGCGGAGACATGAACGAAGGATTGGATACCTTAAAGCAGATAGCCATAGAAAATCATTGTAGTGACAGTATAAATTTCATCGGATTTAGAAAAGATATTGATAAAGTCATGCAAGAGAGTTCAATTTTTTGTTTATGTTCCAGACAGGAGGGCTTTTCCTTAGCGTTATTGGAAGCAATGAGTCAAGGTTGTGCTTGTGTGGCTTTCGAATTGCCGGGACCAAGAGATATGATTACAAATGAAGTTAGCGGGATACTCGTGGAGAATCAAAATCTTGAAGTAATTGGGAATGCCCTTGTTAGAGTAATGTCTGATGAAGGATTAAGAAAACGATTATCTATTGGCGGCAAGGAAGAAGTAAAACGTTTTAACGTTGACGTGATTGTTGATAAATGGGAAGACCTGTTAAAACAAGTAGCGTACCCTCTAATCCATGATGAAAGTAAGCAATAACGCGGGATTGTATTTTAATTTGGCAAGATTTTTTTGGATATGGCAAGAAATAAGGTGACTACTCACCCGTCCGGTTAGAAGTAGTTACGAAAATTGTTATATTAATCAATGTGTAACTATTGGACTCGGGAGAGGGGGACGCCCATTTATAGGAAATAATGTACGCATTGCTACAAGTGCTTTGGTTTTGGGTAGAATAACTGTTGGTGATAATAGTTATATTGCTGCCGGAGCGGTAGTCGTTAGAAATGTGCCGACAAATTGTATGGTAGTGAGTAACCCTGCCGTCATAAAGATGAAAGATGACATAAAGTGCAATATAAAACTGTGAAACTATGAAAAAGAAACGAATGTTGATAATAACCATTAGAAACCCGTATCAAACAAGAGGCGGAGCATCTGCATGGGTATTGAATATAGAGCCTTATTTGAAACAGAGTTTTGATCTGGAGTACTTGATTTTGCCTGCTTTCTGGTTAAATATAACGTTTATCCCTGATAGATTAAAAGGAGTAGTGCAAACCTTTTTCAAATGTTTGCTCTCCGGTAGAAAATATGATTATTTTTTTTCTCATTCTCCGGAAACTTCATTTATCGCCGTTTTGTTCTCAAAGAATGTGATTCATGTTGCTCACGGGAATACGAACCCCGTTCAGAGTCCAACGTTTAAGGTGGGGAAAATCTTTTACGGACTGTATGAATATATGTTGCGGGTTACTATAAAGAAATCCCTTTTGTTTTACACCGTTGGAGAGGAAAAACCTTATGCCAAAACGATAAATCAACCTATCAACAGTGAGGAAAAACCTTTAGTCCCGGAAAAGAAGCGAGGATTTATCTTTGTAGGCAGATTGGAAGCGGTAAAAAATATATTTCGCATCATAGATATTTATAATCTCCTGCCTGAAAACATAAGGAGCGAACACTCTTTAAGCATTTATGGGCAGGGAACTTTGGAAAATAAACTCAAGGATTACGCTTCCAGAACAGTGGCAAAAGATCGGATATTTTTTAAGGGACATATAAATAATAAGGACTTGGTAAAACGTACTAATGAGTCATATCTTCTGATTATGGCTTCCGAGTTTGAAGGATTTCCAATGACAATTGCAGAAGCTTTGGCAATGGGAACACCGGTTGTAGGTACCGATGTGGGGAGTATAAACAAGGTTGTTAAGAATGGATACAATGGTTTTCTTATTTCCAAAGAGGCGGACAATATGTTGTTTGTAGAGGCGATTGTTGATATATTGGATGATTATGAAACTTATTCAAAGAACGCATTGGAAAGTTCTACAGTTTTTTCACCACAGGAAATATACAATCAAATACTGACAGATATTCAAAAGAAAAACGGGGAAAAGAAAACAAAACAAAGACCAAAAGTACTTTGCATAATACAATTGCCACCACCCGTTCACGGGGTTTGTATAATGAACATGTATGTTCAAAACAGCAGACTGTTAAACGAAAACTTTTGCATGGACACACTCGCTTTGCATTATGTCAAAAGCGGCGATGATTTGGGGGTGATATCTATCCGCAAGTTATGGTTAATAATTAAATATAATGTTATATTGCTTTTAAAACTGCTGAAGAATAACTATGATTTGGTTTACTTTACCATAGTGCCCTGTGGAATATCCTTTTATAGGGATTTACTTATGGTCGCACTTATTAAAATATTTCCAGTAAAATTGGTTTATCACTTGCATGGAAAGGGAATAAAAGACCATTATAAAAAACAAAAAAGGATATATGATTTTGCTTATAAAAATGTTGATGTTATCGTTTTGGCGAATGCATTAAAAGGAGACGTTTTTTTTCTTAAAAATGAACCTTATACAGTTAATAATGGAATAGAAGTAAGGCAAAAGTCTTTTGAAATAAAACAGGAAGAAAGAGATATTACAGGGTTATTATACCTGTCGAATTTTGTAAAAACAAAGGGTGTTTTAGATTTACTGGAAGCGACAATCATTCTAAAAAATAAAGGTTTGAAATTTCATTTACAGTTAATCGGACAATACAGGGGCGAATTAACTGAAAGTTTTTTCAAAGAGTATATAAATAAAAATGACTTACAAAACTATGTAGAAATTGTTGGGCCTGTTTTTGGAGATGAAAAAGATTGTTATTTCGCAAATAATGATATTTTTATCTTTCCTACTTATAATGAAGCTTTTTCATTAGTGCTGCTGGAAGCGATGCAGTTTGGATTGCCCTGTATTTCTACTTATACAGGTGGAATTCCTGAAATAATAGAGAATAATATTACAGGTTTTTTAGTTGAACAAAGAGATATTGAGGATATAGCGAACAAATTAGAAATATTGATTAACGATAAAGAATTAAGAATACAAATGGGAGAGGCTGGTCGCAAAAGGTTTTATGAGCGATTTACGTTAGAACTGTTCGAGAAAAACCTTGCGAATACTTTTCATAAAATAATAGGTAAATAACGGTGGAACAACTAACGCAGAAATTAGGTTCAGGGGAGATGGTAATACAGAAATTGCCCATTCCTCAATTAGGGAAAGGGGAAGTTAGAGTAAAGAATTATTTTTCACTTATCAGTGCAGGTACAGAGGGTTCAACCGTTAAAGCTGCACGAAGAAGTTTGATAGGAAAAGCAAAAGATAAGCCACAACAGGTGGTACAGGTACTTGACGTGTTGAAAAAGCAGGGCATTGTGCAGACTTATCGCGCTGTGATGAAAAAACTTGATGCTTATTCTCCATTGGGATATTCCTGTGCAGGTGAAGTAATAGAGGTTGGCGAAGAGGTTACGGACTTCAAGGTTGGCGATAAGGTGGCTTGTGCAGGTGCATTGTATGCCAATCACGCCGAAATTGTTTCCATACCTGTTAATCTTTGTGTAAAATTATCCGATGATACAGATTTGTCAAAGGCTTGCTACAATACGCTTGGAGCTATTGCTTTGCAGGGAATACGTCAGGCTGATTTACGTTTGGGCGAAACTTGTGCTGTTATCGGTTTGGGTTTGCTAGGGCAGTTGGCTTGTTTGCAGTTAAAAGCATCCGGCGTCAAGGTCATTGGTATTGATGTAAGCGAAACGGCGGTAAAAATGGCTGCTGAACATTGTACAGATATTGCTTTAACGAGAAATACGAGTGGAATAAACGATATTATAGAAGACTTTACCGACGGACTTGGCGTGGATGCCGTTATTATTACAGCGGCAACAATAAGCCTTGACCCGATAAATTTTGCAGGTTCTATTTCCAGGAAAAAAGGAACGATAGTAGTTCTTGGCGCCGTGCCGACAGGATTTGATAGAGAACCTTATTTCTACAAGAAAGAATTGCAAGTTAAGATGTCATGTTCGTACGGTCCTGGACGTTATGATTATAAATACGAAGAGGAAGGCAATGATTATCCTGCGGCATACGTTCGGTGGACGGAGAAGCGGAACATGGAAGCATTTCAACATCTGATAGAGAAAAATATCATTGATATTTCATACCTCACCACGCATACGTTCAGATTTGAACAAGCGCCGCAAGCCTACGATATTATTACTAATCGAACAGAGCCTTTCTTAGGAATTGTTTTGGAGTATAATACAGAAAAAGAGCATAAGGAAGAAAAAATAATTGTTAATCCTTCTACCAATCAAGCGAAAACAGAAAACATCAGTATTGCTTTTATAGGAGCAGGAAGTTATGCGCAGGGAAGTTTGCTGCCCAATATACGCAAAGACGACAATATAATCCGTAAAGGCGTATTGACTAACAGTGGGACAACCTCTAAACGTGTCGCAGAACGATATAAATTCGAATTCTGTACCTCGTCCGAAAAAGATATAATAGAAAACAAAGAGATAAATACCCTCTTTATCGCTACACGCCACGATTCTCACGCTAAATATGTTATTGAAGGTTTGAAAGCGGGAAAAAATATCTATGTAGAGAAACCACTTTGTTTGACAATAGATGAATTGGTGGAGATTAAGGCGTTGTGCAAAGAAAAGAATGCCAACGTAATGATAGGTTTCAATCGCCGTTTTTCTCCGCACGCGAAGATGGTAAAGAAAGCCGTTGGTAATGGTAAGATGTCTATGCTTTACAGAATAAACGCCGGTTATATTCCAGCCGATGTGTGGATACAGGATATAAAAATAGGTGGTGGAAGAATTATTGGCGAGGCTTGTCACTTTATAGACCTGATGACTTATATGTGTGGCTCTTTGCCTGTTCGAGTTACGGCTTCGGCGATGCAAGATAGCCGAAATTTGAACGATACGGTAAATATTCTCGTTGATTTTGCCAATGGTTCAACAGGCGTTGTCGCTTATTACGCCAATGGTTCAACGGGTTTGGAAAAAGAGTACTTTGAGGTGTATTCCAGTGGAACAACGGCTATCATAGAGGACTTTAAGAAATGTCGTATATACGGAAAAGGCAAGGTCAAAAAGTCCAAACTGATGGCACAGGACAAAGGGCAAAAGAATATGTTAGCAACCTTCTTTGATAGTCTAAAAGAAGGAAAATCAGTAATTCCGTTGAATGAAATGTTTGCTGTAACCGCTGCAAGTTTCGCCGCCGTAAGATCCCTGCAAAGGGAGGGAATAATAGAAATTAAAGGTTAATGAAAAACGTTATCCATTCTTTTAATCGCCTTCGCTCTTATTGCGAAAAGGAAAACTTTAAGGGTTATGACCCTTACGATGGATTGAATTCAACAGTTTTTCAAGCAATACCGTTTGCAAAAAAGTCAGCTATTTGCAGGCTGATAATGATACAGACGTTTAAGCGTTGTCCTGTAAATTTGCGAAAATTATTTCTTGTGCCAAAGGGTTACAATGCGAAAGGGATTGGTTTGTTTTTGCAGGGTTATTGCAATTTGTGGCAGTTAATCAATACGAAGCCGGAACTTGAAAAAAAACTTGGCAGTAAAGAAGAAATATATTGCAGAATCATAGAATTGGCAGATTTATTATTAACATTACAATCGCAAGGTTATAGTGGATCGTGCTGGGGGTATAATTTTGACTGGCAGTCAAAGGCTTTCTTTCTTCCAAAATATACTCCAACAGTAGTTGCAACAAGTTTTGTTGTTGAAAGTTTATTGTCCGCATACGAAATAACAAAAAATGGACAATACATCAATACAGCTTTTTCATCAGCAAACTTTATCTTGAATGATTTAAACAGAATTGAAAAAGAAAGAGGTTTTATGTTTTCTTATTCTCCTTTGGATAATAGAGCGGTATATAATGCATCATTATTAGGCAGTAAAACTTTATCATTATTTTATAAATATACATTGGAGAATGAATATAAGAGAATCGCTAAAATAACAACAGGAGCAGTAATAAACATACAGAATGAAGATGGTTCTTTTCCTCATTCAGACCAAGTAGGTAATACATGGAGAGATAATTTTCACACAGGATTCAAATTAGAATCTATTAGAACTTATATAGAATGTTGTAAAGACAATCAGTTTGAAAAGCCATTGGAAAAAGGATTTAATTACTGGATTGATAATTTTTTTGATAATAAAACCGGATTGTGCTATTATTACGATAGAGGAATGAGCGATACAATAGATATGCATTGTGCTGCACAAGCAATAACAACTATTTATAAATTGGGAAAATTTCAACAATACGAAAACTTGATAGATAAGATGGTTTCTTGGGGATTAAATAATATGTTTGATACAAAGAAAGGGTATTTTTATTTTCAGATGCAGGGAAAAAAGAAAAACAAAATCAAATATATACGATGGTCTAATGCTTGGATGTTTTACGCATTGTCATATTATTTAAAGGGAAAATATAATGGTTAAATTACGGAATTTTATAAGATTGTTGATAATAACCATACGACATTTGGTCTTAACAAAATGTTATAGGATGGATATTGCAAAGTCGGCTCGTATATCATTTAGAACAAAATTGGATAAAACTTTTCCACAAGGTATTCATATTGCAGAGGAAAGTTATTTAGCAAGTGGTGTAATAGTTCTTTCTCATGATTATTGTCGTTCAATTCGCACTGACACCTATATTGGCAAGCAATGTTTTATTGGCGTTAATGCCATTATTATGTGTGGGATAACTGTTGGAGACAATGTTATTGTTGGAAGTGGCGCCATAATAACAAAAAATGTACCGTCTAACTGTATCGTTGCCGGTAATCCCGCGAAAATTATAAGGACAGGAATACAAACAAAAAAATTCGGACAACTATCAGATGAATTTTTATGAAAAAAATTTCTGTAAACGGAATTGATATATATCCCTTTTCCGATAAATCCGAGGTGATAAGATTCGTTAATGATAACGAGAAAGGGATTTTAATCGCTATCAATGCCGAAAAAATCCTCCACTCAACGGAAGATATGCGTAAGATCATTAATCGTAGTATTGGCTATTGCGATGGTATAGGAGCTGTGATGGCTCTGCAAAAGAAAGGATACAAGAATGTAAGGAAAATTCCGGGTTGCGAATTATGGATAGACATTGTAAAAGCATTCTATAAACAAAAAACATTTTATCTTATTGGCGGGCAACAGGGTATTATCGAAAGTACTGTAACTAAATTGAAGTATACTTTTGAAGGTATAAATATTATCGGATACCGTAATGGATATATAGAATCGGATGTAGAAAAAGAAAATCTTATCTCTGATATAACAGATAAAAAACCGGACATTGTTTTTGTTGCTATGGGTTCCCCAAAACAAGAGTTTCTGATGGATGAATTATATAATAGATATCCTGCTATTTATCAGGGGTTAGGAGGAAGTTTTGACGTTTTTACAGGATATGCTAAACGTGCGCCTAAATGGTGGATAGAGCATCGTTTGGAATTTGCTTATCGTCTTATAAAACAGCCAAGTCGAATTAAACGTCAAATACATCTTATTAAGTTTTGGTTTATGATTCAACTTGAAAGATTTTAAGAAACAAATTTAATTTTACTATAATGAAAAAAGTTCTTTTAGTATTTGGTACCCGCCCGGAAGCGATTAAGATGGCTCCGTTGGTAAAAGAATTTCTGAAATATTCGGGATATTTTGA
>JAIROC010000551.1 GCA_031257735.1 Bacteroidales bacterium
TGATAGGAAAATTCAACATTTCCTCCCAATCTTCCCCCAATAGCACGAGGTTGTGCGCTTACTGCAATTACTACGCTCCATAGAAGAGCTATTCCTAACAATATTTTTTTCATCTTTAATAATTTTATATAATAATATTTTTGAATTTAGCTATAACAATATTTAGTAGTAACCCTGTAAATCAATGCAGAACAAGATATACATGCTTTCATTCTCAACTCTCAACTGAAAAGCTCCTTAACTTCATCCTTTGTTAGTAGTCGGTAACTTGGCTTGAGTGCATCATCGCTAAATTTCACTTCAAAATACATCTCCTCATAAAACGAAAGTTTGGAGTTTATATTCGGATTACATTCAAAATAGGTTATTTCCGACAACTTTAACCCTTTAGCTTTGCAAATTTGGTTCGCTAACATTAGTCCTGCGTCCGTGACAGATACTCCCGGATTGTCTTGATAAAGTTCGGTAACAATCACAATTTTTTTATGCGGCTTGTCAATTATTTTTAATCCGCATTGGGAGGGTATATCCCATATACCTTTAAAGTCGAAAATCTCATCATAATATTTTTCCGATACTCTCATAATTATTCAATTCACTGTTATATTCTATTCCAAAATTCATAAAAATTAAACCATTGTTCAGGATAAAGTTGTACTACTTTTCCCAATTCATTTGCATATAAGGTTGATAATTGTTTGATTTTTTCTTGTCTATTCACTGCGTCACAGGTTAATATTTTCACGTAAACATGGTACACTGTGTGCGTTTCTTTCATTACAAAAACAGTAACTATTGGAACATCAAAATGAGTAGCCAACACAAAAGCGCCCTGTGGAAAGTCGACTTTCCCGTTCAAAAAATTGCAGGTAACACTTTTTGCACTGCCTACGTTTCGATCACAGGTCATGCACACAATTTCACCCTTTGAAAATGCTTCATTAATCGCAAAAATATGCGATATATCGTCGAATGTAGTGAGCAATGCGATATTATTTCTGCCGAATGTTTTCAATCTTTGTTTTATTATTTCTTCACTCTCTCCGCCAAATATCAGGGCATTGATGCGCTTTTTATTTTGCCGTAGCATATAGCCGCTAATTTCAAAATTTCCCACATGGGCGCCAGCTATAATAAATCCTTTTTGCTTATCTAACAGATGAAGAAAAGCATCATTACCTGTAAATTTTATTTTGAAAAACCGATATTTCCCCGCATAAACCGCAAAACGATCAAGCATACATTGTCCGAAAATAAAGTGGTTCATGTAAGTTTTGCAGAACGATTTGAACGGAGAAAAACCCCATTGTTTGCGAAAGTATCTGTAAATAGCCAGAAATCTGCGTCGGGCAAAAAACATATAAAACGGTACAATAGGAATTAATGCTGCGTATCCCATAGCAACATGTATGAAGCAAAACAGGACTATCAAACATTTTTGTCCCCAGTTACCACCGCCAGTAATTCCCGTCCAACTTTTTGTTTGCATTGTCAATATTATGCTTTCACTATTTGTTTCACTACATTATCTATTCCTAAAAATTCGCCCGTTGTTATCAAAGTTCCAATCATAACACCAAGTATGCCATGCAAGTTAATATTTTGTCCCGTTTGATATAGGTTGGGGATTTTTGTGCGATGCGAAACAGTTGAAAATGACAGATTGTTACAATCGTGTAATATGCCATACATCGACCCGCGTTCAGTACCTGTATAATCAAGGTATGTAAGTGGTGATGAAGTATAATATGCATCTATGTTTTTCAAGATTCCATGATTTTGCTTTTCCAATTCATTAAGTAAACGTTCTGCTTTACATTGCTTGAATTCTTCGTAGTCGTTGCCACGAGACCCTCTTGATGTGTTTTTCCAACGTTCCACCTCTTCAAAACGCATATAGGCAATGACAACTGCAGCATCAGCAAACAGACTGTCGGCAGATGAACAGGCGTGCATATAGAGAAAACTTTTATGCCAATTGGCATACGTATAATTTTCGCAGTTCCACACATTATCATTATTGTGGTAAAACTTGTTTGTATTGAGATAAGGGACTGTATCTTTTTTGAACTTAATATAGACCGTAAAGTTGGAAATAGTATTTTGCATGTTTATAATGCGTTCGCGATATACCTTACGAATAAGAGGTGTTTTTTTCAGCATTTCAAGCATACGCACAGGGTGTATATTGGTGATAAAATAATCTCCGTGAATTTCTTCTTTATTTTGGAGCGTAACGCTGACGGCTTGTGTATCATTGCAGTTGATTTTATCAACAGGCGTTAACATTCGCACTTCACCGCCCATTGCCCGAATAGATTTCACGAGCGATTTGGCAATAGCATCACTACCACCGATAATACGGTAAGCGCTTTTGTTGTAGAAATCGCGAATGAGTGCATGGATGTATAGCGGCGTTTTTCCATAAACACCTCTATATAACGCCAAATTTCCTACTAATACATTTCGTAACAAATGATTGTCTGTAATTGACTCAATAAATTCGCTTGCGCTTGTTTGGAAATAGTTGCGTTCAAACTCGACAGGCATTTCCGTTACATTTAACGAATGAAGTGGTAAGTTTTTTGTTATATCTGCAATGATGTTGTAGTAATGTTGCAAGTTTGCCCGTTCCTGTGGAAAATACTGTGACAATTGATCTACAAAGTTTTTGCGTCCATTGGCGCAAGGATATTGCATCCCATCTATTGAGATGGTGTCATAAGCCATTTTGTCCAATGAACGTAGCTTTACATCGCTGAATAACGAGAGATATTTGAAAAATTGATGCAACGTTTGTCCCTCTTCTATGCTTCCGATATAGTGCATTCCCGTATCAAACTTTATACCATTACGAGTAAAGTTTTGTAAACAGCCGCCTGATTGTGCATTTTTTTCTAAAATGGTAATTCGGTAGCCATTTTTAGCTAAAATATAACCGCAGACCAGACCACCCAATCCACTACCTATTATAATAATATGTTTATCCATTGTCTTGTATATTAAATTATCATTCATTCTTCTCTAATAAAATTATTGTACTTCAAATAATCAACAATGTAGCGTAGCAGTGCAATCATGCGAGTATTCATGTCCACTCCTTCGAAGGTATGTCTGGTACCCATCTCTATTACAACATTTCCTTCATTGGCAATTTCGTCAAAAAGCGGCGAACTTCCATCGTTTGGTATCACTTGAGTTATTGTCTTGATGCAGTATTTTTTCTGTTCCTGATTGAAATTAGTCAAATTGTTCTTACGTTTGATGTTTTTTTGTCCCAAATGGACAGCAAGCAAATTAACCGTGTAAATATTCTTTGGGATAGTCAGGGACAATGTATCTTGTATGCGTTGTGTATAACTTATATTTTTTAACAATTCAGTTGGATCAACCCTCTCCCCTGTAAAAAATAATCCGCATTTCAACCACCATTTTCTGATAGGAGCAGCCCAATAGTCAGCCACAAAAGATCCTTTAAGAATACCACACACGTTTATCCAAGCTCTTACAGAAGTCAATTCATCAGGTTTTAGTATTTTCCCCAATGCCATGTTTGCTTCCAAACTTCCTTTACTTGCACTGATAATAATAATATTACGGTAAAGTTTATTGAGTTCCTGTAATCGTTTTGCGACTATTTCCGCATTATCTTCGACAAGTCCCCATGGATCCGTTTTTATTATCTCATAAAGTATTTTAGCTGAGTCAAGTAATTGGCGCTGTTGTAAAAAATTTCCTACATTGTAATCGTAACGAAATGCGGGAATGAAAAAGATGTAAAAATCCTGCAAGAAAGACATTTCTTCGTCAAGTTTCATACCTGACAAAGTCTCAATAGTGGACAGGTAATAGTCCTGCAATTGTCTGTTGTTTGTTTGTTCATATAACTTTTCTAAAAAGAACAGTGTGGATACATCTAAGGAATATTCTTTCGTGATTTTTCCCAACAATTCGTTGTCAAGTTTGACATCACGATAACTCTCAAACAATTTTATTACATTGCTGTCTTGAGGGTTTATAAGCATTGTAGCCGCTAATTTGTTATCAACATGCGTATAAAGAGGGCGTCCAAACAGGTTCCCTTCCACATAAAT
>JAIROC010000019.1 GCA_031257735.1 Bacteroidales bacterium
GTCTTTACTTCAATGGTGTGTATTTGCTTATTTTACTGTTTACTATTTGGTTAGTAAAAATACATTTTTCTTATTTACTTGTAATTCATTCAAATAAAATAGATGGGAAACTTGAATAAGATGAATATTCAGGACGCCTATTTTTACCTGAAAAAATACGGCGGTTGGGAGTTCCTGAATAAACACTGGTGGGCTTTGCATACCGATAATTTGCCATACACACTGCATAGCATTTATGAAATTTGTTACAAAAACGGAGGGCAACGCTGATGCAGGTATTTCACGGAAGTTATACGGTGATTGATGAAATTGATTTGTCGAAAGCACAGCCGAACAGAGATTTCGGACAGGGTTTCTATGTTACCAAATATCGTGAACAAGCCGAAAGTTGGGCTAAAAATATTGGAAACAAGTACGATAGCGATGGATTTGTTACGGAATTTTCCTATTACGATTCTGCATTAACAGAACATTTATGCAAAGTGAAACATTTTGATTCGTACAATGAAGAATGGCTGGACTTTGTGGTAATGAACCGTAGCTCATTATCACTAAAACCCGCTCATGATTTTGATATTGTAGAGGGACCTGTGGCGGATGACAAAGTACAGCGAACTTTAACAAGATATTTGAACGGGAAAATATCAAAGGAAAAATTCTTGAAAATGCTTTCTTATCATGGACTTACGCACCAGATTTGCTTTTGTACGATGCGTTCTTTGCTTGTTTTGGAAAAGAAACCTGATGACAGACTTTTCATGATTGAAGATATTGCCGAGCAAATTGTAGAACAACTGATGTCTGACAATGCAATAGACGAAACCCAAGCCGCCGAACTCCTTTATATGTCTGCGACCTTTACACGCCTTGCCGACAAAAACACGGAACTGTATAAGCAGCCGTGGCAGGAAATTTACGAGATGTTGAAAACGGAATTAGAAATAGTTAAAAATTAGATAGATATGACAAAGAAAATTTTTATTACAATTGGAGTGATTGCGGTGGTGGCAATCGGAGTGCTTTTTATCCTAAACAAAGGAGATAAGAAGCATGAAATAATAAACATAGGCGCAATACTGCCTATGACAGGCGACTTGGCTAATTATGCTATATCTTTGAAAAAAGGTATGGATTTAGCAGTTGAAGAGATCAATAGCAAAGGTGGTATTAACAACGCTTTACTTAATGTTATTTATGAAGATGACAAAGGCGAAGCCAAAAATGCCATATCCGCATACAGAAAATTAGTGGATATTGACAAAGTGCAAATGGTTATAGGCGGAATGTTTTCTGTTTCAACTTTTGCAATTGCCCCTCTTGCAGAAAAAGAGCATAAAGTACTCTTATCGCCAACGGCTTCGGCAATTGAATTAACAACTGCCGGAGATTATATTTTTAGAATTTATCCGTCTGATATTTATGACGGTATCTTTCTTTCCGAATTTGCTGCGAAATCTTTATCTGCAAGGAAAATCGCAATCGCTTTTGAGCAAGTTGCCTCTATTACTGCTATCAGCAATAGATTCAAAGAGAATTTTGAAGCTCTTGGTGGAATAGTTGTCTTTTTTGAAGGATATAATTCTGATATTAAAGATTTTAGTTCTATTTTAAAAAAGATTGACAACATAAAACCTGATTTGGTTTTTATTCCGGGTAATATTAATTCGATGGCAAATTTTTTAATTCAGGCAAAAAAGCTGAATATAAAATACCAATATTTGACTATATCAACCTTTTATGACCCTAAAATTATTGAGTTGGCAAAAGACGCAACAGAAGGAATTTTATTTTCTTCACCAATGTTTGACCCTAATAGCGAAAATAAGGAAGTAAAATTATTTGTTCAATTATATCAGACAAAATATAATGCAACTGCGGATATTTTGGGTGGATATGGTTATGATGTAGTAAATATTGCAGGTAAATCTCTACAAAATGGCAATATTGCTGATGCAATAAAAAACAATTTATATCAAATAAAGGATTTTCCAGGAGTTACAGGCACGACAACGTTTAATAGTAATGGTGATGTTGATAAAGAACTACGAATAATGACTGTAAAAGGTGGAAAATTTGAACCCTATATAAAATAAAAATGAATAAAACATTATATATCAAATATCTTGAAGATACTTCTAAAAAAGTATTCCCCGTCATACTTCAAGAAATTAATGACACAATTAACAACGAGCTTGAATTAGAAAAAATACTATCTTTTTTCTATTCCAAACGGGCAGATAAGTTATTACTGAAACCTACTTTGTTCAGATTGTCATATGAATTATGCGGAGGCAATGATTTTGAAAAATACATTCCACTTGCAGCATCTTTTGAAGTGTTAAATATATCTTCATATCAAGCAAATACAGCATTTGACAATAAATTAGGTGTGCTTTCAAAAGAAGAAAAAGACAATCAATTTATTGCTTCTATGTTGAGTAGAGAATTTGCAGATAGATTTTTATGCCAATTAAAGAATGTTACTGATACGCAACCTTTGTATCAGTGCATTTCAAAAAGTAATTTGTTTATATATAAGGCACAACATTATGATTTGAATTTATTGTCTTTGTCGAACTCACAAAAGTGCCAAATATATGAACAAAACAAAACTGTATTTTTACAGGACTATCATAATAGATGTTATTTTGGCAGTGGTGTATTTTCAGGGCAAACGGCTCTTGCAGGTGCTATTGCTGCCGATGCAAATACAGAAAAGCAAAAAGCGTTACAATCATTTGGGGAAATATATGGTACGGCTTTGCATAAAATAAACGATTTAGCAGACTTTTTTCCCGGAGAAGAAAGACAGGGCAAAGTTTATCAAGACGATTTTTGTGACATACGCAATGGGCGTTTAACTTTTCCTGTATATGAACTTCGTACAAGATATTCACGAGATTATGATATGATTATGTCTTTGTTGGAGAAAGACACAATCCAAACAGAGGCAATTAGTAATATTTTAATCCAAACAGATATTATTGATAATGTGCAAAAGACAGCAAAAGAAGCATTTGTTAAAGCAAAAGAATGTTTAAACACTTTTGAAACGACTGATTTTAAACGAATGCTTATCACTTTATTATCTGTTTTAGATTCGAATAAATTTTATCATAGAGCAAAAACAAAACAAAATGGAAAATAGTTGCATAAGCATTTGGCTTGGAGGGATTCTTACAGTATTATCTTTACTTTTCACAGTTTGGTTTTTATTAAAACCATTAAAGACGGGTTATTGGGGTACATTCATTTCAGCGGGTTTTGTCATAATATCTGTAGTGTGCTCTTTTTGGACTAAAGATACTGCAAATTGGTTATTAACAATGATATGCGGTCTTTCAACTATGATATTTGTTGTACTTGAAAAAACATTTGAAGACAGGAAAGAATCATATCATTTTAATAAACAATATTCAGGCATACAGGGAGAATATGAACATTTAAACAGATTAGTTGAAGAAAAAGCATTGTCTAATGGAAAATCGTTAATAGAACAATGTGTTGCTCATTCTTTGGATGGTGTTAGATTTAATATGTCAAAGTTTTATTCTTATTTTTTGCAAGATGAAAAAGTTGATTGCAAAAAAGAAGACCAAAATAATGAGAAAGATAGGAGAAAAACATTCTTTCGTTATAATTTTAAGAATGCACACGATTATATATTCTTGTCCAATCACAAAGAGATTGTTTATGACGAAATATTCTCCAATATTTTTTACAATGTCTATGAAAAAGTGAGTGAAAATTTTCTTGCACCATTAGTTTTTGATACTAATACAAAGGTACCTGAATTTATCTCAACGGAGTTGACTCGTAATATTTTGGAAATAGATGGAGTGAAATGTCAATTAAATACTTCAAGATTTAAACCGATAGATTTTTATAAGAATCACAAAAACTCATTTGTAAAAGCAACAAGTGGGGAAAAATCAAGGCGGATATTTATTTATGATGAAACTTTTAATACAAACTTTGATGTTCATAAGGATGATTTGGGAAATGAGGTTAAAGGGTTGCATCCTGCAACAAATTCAATGGAAATTCCTTTCGTTTTATGGTTGCTTGAATGGCATTCTCAAAACAATCTTGAAGTAGGATTCATTCCTGTCAGTAGTGCTATCAGGCTTCAACATTCTAAACCTAATATCAATTCATTAGATTTTTCACTTACACATATCGAAAAAGAAGATAATGGTAAAAAATATATTGATGTGATAATGCAAATTCACGGACAACCCCACAAAGAAGCATTTTATTACCTTGATATAAATTATTATTCTCTGACTGCTTTCGATGAAAAATATGCAGATACCAATGACAAAGAAGCAGAACATTGGGGTTTCTTTAAAGAATTATGGAATAGTAGAGACAACAAAATTAATGATGTAAATAATACAATTCTTGAAAGACTAAAAGCATCAACATTATATACTTCATTGGAAGGTGCAAATAAAACTCAAATTGACGCTTTGTTATCTACTATCTGCGTTACAACAGATATAACCTAAAAAATATGCAAATATTTATCAATATATCGCCTCCTTTTGTGCTATTTTTGCTAATTGCAATGAGTTATTTGATAACTTATTCGACTTCCAAGTTCTTCCAACTTTCGCACGCAATTACAATAACTCTTGCACCTTATTTCACCTATTTATTCTCCATACAACTCCATTGCCCCGTATGGCTATCCATTCCATTAGCCATTATGTGCGCTACCGCCGTAGGCATGTTATCCGAAATTGCTTTATACAAGCCATTACGAAAACGCAACGCCTCGCCCATGATACTGATGATTGCCTCGTTAGGACTTTATACCGTATTGCAGAATGTGATTTCTATGCTTTGGGGCGACGATACCAAAAGCGTGCGCACAGGCGAAATTAAAGTAGGCAACGAATTTTTCGGAGCATATATTACCGATATTCAGATTACGACGATTGTGGTATGTGTGGCGTTATTTGTGTCTTGCGTGTTACTGATGAAATACAGCCGTATCGGGCGAAATATCCGTGCAGTGGCAAGCAATCCCGAATTGAGTAATATTGTTGGTCTTTCTTCCGACAGGGTTATTTTG
>JAIROC010000039.1 GCA_031257735.1 Bacteroidales bacterium
ACTGTTCCCGTGAAAATGGTGAAGGAGAAAAAAGGAACAAAATAATGAATATGGAATTTGTAAAAATGAGTAGTAAAAATTTAGTAATAATCTGTCAACTTTTTTCAGGACGAGACAGCCTAACTCATAATTCATAACCCATAACTCATTTTCAATTTTTGGTACTGTTTTTATAAATCGCTTATTATTAGTTCCTGTATCTGTCTCAAGTCAGGAGTTCTGAGATTTATAAAACCTTTCTTGGTATTTGAAAAAGTGTTTTTCTTTGTTTGAGAGGCGGTTTTTTTATTTTTAGAAGCTCTTCAACGGTTTGAAGAAGCACTCCAACGATTTTAGAAGCACTCCAACGATTTTAGAAGCACTCCACCGGTTTGAAGAAGCTCTCCAATGATTTTAGAAGCTCTCCAACGATTTGAAGAAGCTCTCCAACGGTTTGAAGAAGCTCTCCAACGGTTTGAAGAAGCTCTCCAACGATTTTTAGAAGCGATTTTTTCGTTTAATCGCTTTTTCTATTGATATGAATGCCCTAATGGGGACTTAGTAGCAAACGCAGATACATCCATCCCTCGACCTTATTACCCTATTATATTGAACCGAATAATCGTTGTTTTTTAATAAGGTAATAGGGTGGGTATATTGTACGTTCCTGCTTGCTACTGAGGTTGTTTTGTTAGAAAAATAAGGTTGGAAATAAGGTTTTATATATTCCATTACCTACACTGCTCTCCACTTCGCTTCGCTTTGCGGGTCATAACTCATAATTCATAACTCATAATTCATAATTCATAATTCATAATTACCTACGGCGCTCTTTGCTTCGCTTCGGGTTTGATTCAAACAATATACTGCATTTCTATTCTTCTTTTCCGCTCTTTTATTACACAAAATCGATAAAAAAGAAGTTACAGATTAAATTTTTATTAACTCTACAAATGATCTTTAAGTATCTGTTTTGTTGCTTTTTACTCTTATATATTACCCTAAAATCTATTGCTGTGTACAGAATAATCAACACAGGAGAGCGAAAAAATATTGGTTCGTTTCGTCAAAATCTAAAAAAAATTATATAACTTTGCATACTTTTAATAAGGAGATAATTTTTAATATATATTTTAACTAATAACCAAAAGAAGAATGCAGTGATGAATAGAAGAAATGTAATCATTATTGGAGCAGCAGGAAGAGATTTCCATAACTTTAATACATATTTTAGAGGGAATAAAGAATATAATGTTGTGGCATTTACGGCAGAACAAATTCCCGGTATAGATGGTAGATCTTATCCGAAAGAATTGGCGGGAGTAGATCTTTATCCCGGAGGTATTCCTATTTATAAAGAATCTGAACTACCCAGATTGATTAAAGATTTGGATGTAGATGAATGTGTATTTGCTTATAGTGACAAACCTTACGAATATGTGATGAGAGTTAGCGCTATTGTGAATGCTGCAGGTGCAGATTTTACGTTAATGGGAGGCAAGCAAACAATGCTTAAATCAACAAAACCACTTATTGCAGTAGGAGCAACACGTACAGGTTGTGGAAAATCACAAACTTCCAGAAAGATCATTGAATATTTAGTGGATATGGGGCTTAAAGTAGTAGCAATTCGACACCCAATGCCTTATGACCCAGACTTGAATAAACAGAGAGTACAACGTTTTGCTTCTGTAGAGGACTTAAAGAAAAATAATTGTACAATAGAAGAAATGGAAGAATATGAACCTCATGTGGTAACTAAAAGAAATGTAATCTATGCGGGTGTTGATTATGAAGCTATCATTCGTCGTGCAGAACAAGACCCTGATGGATGTGATGTTATTCTTTGGGATGGTGGGAATAATGATTTTCCATTTTATGTGCCTGATTTATTTATAGGCGTTGCTGATCCCCTTCGTCCCGGCGCTGAAATCAGTTATTATCCGGGAGAAGTTGTTGCAAGAATGGCGGATGTTATCGTTATCAATAAGATTGACTCTGCTTCTTTGGAAAATATTAATAAAGTAAGAGCCAATATTGCAGCTATTAATCCCAAGGCAATTATTGTTGATGCTGCATCTGTTTTAACGGTGGACAAACCAGAACTGATAAAAGGAAAAAAAGTATTGGTGATAGAAGATGGTCCTACGTTAACGCACGGAGAAATGAAAATCGGAGCTGGAACGGTTGCTGCCATGAAATATGGCGCTGCTGAATTAGTAGACCCAAGACCGTATACGGTAGGTTCTTTACAAAATACGTTTAAAACATATCCCGAAATAGGCATTTTATTGCCTGCAATGGGGTATGGAGATGCGCAGATTAAAGATTTGGAAAAGACAATTGCTAAAGTTCCATGCGATACTGTTGTTATCGCTACGCCGATTGACTTGCCGCGATTTGTACATATTAAACATCCTGTTGTAAAAATTGGGTATGAACTTCAAGAGATAGGAACTCCGACCCTTGAAAGTATTTTATCTGATTTTGTTTCAAAGCATCAATTAAAAGACAGAAGAAATTTCATATAATTTTTTTTAAAAGATAAGAGCGACTTTTTTAAGTCGCTTTTATTTTATATCAAACAATAAAGAGAACATATAAATAATGACTTTATTCTTAAACAAGTAAACAAAACCACACATGATAAATAAACATCTTATATCCATTACCGATTTTAGCAAGGAAGAATACATGGAAATTCTTGATTTGGCAGAAGGTTTTGAAAAACATCCTGTACAAAATATTGCCAACGGAAAAATAGTAGCTACGTTATTTTTCGAACCATCAACAAGAACACGTTTAAGTTTTGAAAGCGCTGCCAATCGTATGGGGGCTAAAGTAATCGGTTTTTCTGATGCAGCAAGTTCAAGTACGGCAAAAGGCGAAAGTTTATCCGATACTATTAAAACCGTATCCTGTTATGCAGATATTATTGTGATGCGTCATCCTTTGGAAGGAGCTGCTCGCTTGGCGAGTGAAGTAGCATCTGTTCCCATTATTAATGCAGGAGACGGAGCAAATCAACATCCGACACAATGTATGTTGGACCTTTATTCTATTCGCAAAACGCAAAATAAATTGGATAACCTGAACATTGCTCTTGTAGGTGATTTGAAGTATGGACGAACCGTTCATTCATTGGTAGAAGCGATGTGTAATTTCAATACTACTTTTCATCTTATATCTCCGGAGAGTCTTAATTTGCCGACTTCCATTAAGATGCACATTAAAGAAAAGAACTTGAAATATTATCAATACAGAGAAATTCAAGACGCCATCGACAAAGTGGATATTCTTTATATGACGCGTGTACAACGAGAACGTTTTCTTGATATTCAGGATTACGAAAAAGTAAAAAATACATATATCTTAGATCAGTCCATGCTTGGAAACAGTAAAACCAATTTAAAAATATTGCATCCACTTCCGCGAGTAAATGAAATCCATACCAATGTAGATAAAACAAAACAGGCATATTATTTTCAGCAGGCGCAGAACGGGGTATATGTACGTCAAGCGTTGATTGCCGCTATATTAGGATTAAAATAATTAAAAAAAAGAAGCAATGAGTAAAAAAGAATTAGTAGTTTCTGCTATAAAAAACGGAACGGTTATAGATCATATTCCTGCCGATAAACTTTTTCATGTAGTAAGGGCATTAAATTTGATTGACTGTACGAACCAAATTTTAATGGGGAATAATCTGACAAGTAGAAAACTTGGAAAAAAGGGAATTATCAAATGTCAGGATAAGTTTTTTAAGAAAGATGAAATCAATAAGATCGCATTGATAACGTCGTATGTAACATTGATAACTATCAGGAATTACGATGTAGTAGAAAAGATTAAGATTGGTATTCCTGATACAATTGAAGGTATGGTCAAATGTTATAATCCAAACTGTATTACCAATCACGAAGATGTTATCCAAAAGTTTAAGGTTGTAGACAAAAAAGATATTAAACTACAGTGTCATTATTGTCAGAAGATCACGAAAATGGAAACGCTCACCTTTTTATAATGAGATGGATGCTTTTGTTCTTGGCAGGTGGAATATTTTTATTTTATTCTTCATCTTGTTTTTCTCAGTTTTTTCATGATGAATGTTTTATAAGGTGGAAAGCTGACAGTTTATCGAAAACAGGTAATTACGAAGAAGCTATAAAAAAGTATAAACAGAGTAATGAAATCAAGGATAATAGAAATAACTTATATAGAATTGCTATATGCTATTGTAGATTAATGGTACACAAATACGTATAATTGACGGGAAAGTAGTTTTTGTCAATTTGGAAGATAAAGAAAATGTAGATAAATACAGAACCTGTTTTAACCTTCCACCGCTATCCTTTTATAAAGATGCCTTAGAAAAAAGATATTTGAATGAAAAGTAATCCTTAGTGTAGCGTTGCAACAAATTCCAAATAACAAAAGCAGGTGTAACACCATTATATTTATTATTACTCGTGGGCGTTTTTTTTCCACTCGTGAGCGTTCTTTTTCCACTCGTGAGCGTTCTTTTTACACTCGTGGGCGTTCTTTTTCCACTCGTGGGCGTTCTTTTTTCACTCGTGGGCGTTCGTTTTGAACTCGGGGGCGT
>JAIROC010000054.1 GCA_031257735.1 Bacteroidales bacterium
TGCGGACTTGAGCTGCAATGATGTTATTGCCCGTAGGGCAAGCATATCAATAGAAAACAGCTTCGTCCCTTCTCGTTCGGATTATCCTCGCAGGTTCTACCTGCGCAGTAAAAAGAATATAAAAAAATAACAAATATCAGTAGTATAGGTTGAAATAGAAAACGTATTAAAAATAAATGCAGGCATAGCCTGCTTGGATAGAGCGAACGAGGTAGAACCTCGTCCGAACGGGGGGTCGTCCTTTAGCAAACAATTGTCCCATTTGAGTTTGCGTAAGCCAAACAGACTCGTCTTCTAAATGAACGTCAATTTTAATAACGCCGCCGGGTGATTGATAAATTAAGATTTCGCTGTTTGTCATTGTCTATTCTTTATGCAATTAATTTTTCTAACATTTTGGGTTGATGACGCTGACTCCACATAACAACATCAGCGCCTTTGCTTTCAAGAGCGCCTATATACTCCGATTTTAATTCCTTATCAACATCATTTATGATTGCCAATCCTTTTAATTGTTTACCTGATATTTTTTCTCTAGCATCTTTAATATCTCCCCAACCAAACAGAAATGTTGGCACATTCATTTTGTTGAGCGAATTAAATGATTTAATAACTACCTCTTTCTCTCTTCCAGCAATTTGAAAATCGAATATAAATTCTATCCCTGTATTACCTTTGGCTATAAATTGAGGTGTATGTATAATGTTCTGTTCGTCAAAAAATGCTTTTACATCCTCTCTAAACAATGAAGATACCGTATGTTTAGCCAACATTGCCATATCTGATATTTCGGATATGGCACATAATAGATTATGTTTTTTTTGGTTAAAGTCCTTTTCATTTCCTTCTGTTTGAAGTTCATTATTATTCAAAGTGATATCATAATTCAATAATATCATATCCAACCATTCTTTTCTTTTTGAAGATTGAGTAAGAGAAGAGCCTGTAAGTTTTAAATTAGAAAGAGTTTGCCTATCATCTGACAATATAATCCTGCCATTATTCAATTTTGCGTATATTTCAATATTATCATTGAATAAACCTAAAAAAGGTGTAGTTATAGTATACCAACCCGTTTGCTCATCTTTCAAGACTTGCGTTTTGTCCCGAAGCCAATTGTAATATTCGGCTATACTGTTATTTATCCAATTATCATTCATATAAGTAAAGTATTTATACTGATTTTGGTTTCTATATTAATCGTTTTTGCAAACAGGTTTATTATATTCGCAAATGTTTTATTAAAATCATTTTTCGCAATTGTTTTTATTGCAAATTCATCATCCGTCAAAGGAATTGCCAAGCAAGGGATGGAAAACCTTGAATATAATAATGAATGTGATTTCCTGTTAATTGCATCCCAATATATGGATGAAATTTTTCAGGAACATTTTCATTAATGGTTTGTGGGTTTGTATGTCCACTGTTATAATCAATGCGTAACAAGCCTGTTTTGCTATCATTCTCCTGAAAATGCAAACTAATACGTAAAGTATTTTTAGTACTTTGGGTGATTTCCCATAAAAAGGAAAACTCTCCATCTTTCTCTGATAATAATTCAAAACGCTCTTCAAAAGGAAATTTTTGGGTTATTGTCATTTGTGATAGCAACTTATTGTTCCTAACGATTTTCTTTGGTAAACCTAACAGATAATCCGATTGTTCATTTGTTATATTCATTTCAGGATATAATTATAAAATATCAAATCAATAAAAATGAGATAACTCCAACGGGAGATTTCGTCCATGAAGAAAACATTGTTCACTAGGAATATTATTTCATATTATGAAAAACATTTGTAACATCTTCGTCTTCTTCTATTCTGTCTATTAATTTCTCTACTTCTTTTCGTTGTTCCTCTGTAACTTCTTTGGTGTCGTTGGGAATGCGTTCAAATTGGAAAGATTTTATTTCAAAGTTATTTTCTTCCAGATATTTTTGAATAGGACCAAAACTCTGAAACTCGGCAAAGATCATGACCTCACCTTCTTCTTCAAAGACTTCTTCGCCACCAAAACCAATTAATTCCAATTCGAGCATTTCTAAATCCATATCCGATTTGGCTACAATTTTAAAACTGCATTTTCTATCAAACATAAAATCCAACATGCCTTGCGTGCCTAAAGAACCATTGAACTTATTAAAATACGACCGAATATTAGCGACAGTTCGTTGCGGATTATCGGTTGCTGTTTCGATAACGAGAGCAATTCCATACGGTGCATATCCTTCGTATGTAATTTCTTTGTAATCGGAAATATCTTTTTCAAAAGCCCGTTTGATTGCGCGTTCTATATTTTCTTTCGGCATATTTTCCGAACGTGCATTCTGTATCAACAAACGTAAACGTGGATTGGTAGAGGGGTCTCCTCCACCCGTTTTGGCTGCCATCGTTATTTCTCTCCCTAATCGCGTAAATACACGCGCCATATTTCCCCAACGTTTGAATTTTCTCGCTTTTCTGTATTCAAATGCTCTTCCCATAAGTAACTTCTATCTTTAATGATTTTGATTGCAAAAGTACAAAAAATAAACTTACGAAAAAAAGAAAAAAATACGAAAGCATGAAAGCGCTTTCCTTAATTGAAAATTGAAAATTGAAAATGAGCTGACGCACAAAGGCACGAAAGAAGTTCCATAGGAGATTCATAAATTGCATTATAGTAAATATGTAATGAATTGTTCAAAATACATGAACCCTCTACGAGGTTTTGGTCTGAGGAACGACTATATTTTCTATTGATATGTATTTCCTACGGGAAAAATTTCTGACGTCGCTCTTCGTTCGGACGAGGTTCTACCTCGTCCGCTCTATCCGTGTAGGCTATGCCTGCATTTATTTCATTTTCAATTTTCAATTTTCAATTAATGAAGTTTTCAATTTAATCAACCCAATCTCCATTATCTTTAATTAATTGGATAAGCATTTCGACTGCATTATTTTCATTCAGGTTTCGATATACGGGATGTTTACCTTTGTATAGTGTAATTTTACCTTTGCCGCTTCCTACAAAACCATAATCAGCATCAGACATTTCTCCCGGTCCATTTACAATACATCCCATAACAGCTATTTTTAACCCTTTGAGATGTGATGTTTTTTCTTTGATGATATTTAGAAATGTTTCGATATTGTATTGTGTTCGTCCACAAGAAGGACAGGAAATAAATTCGGCTTTACTGTAACGCAAACCACACACCTGAACAATATCCAAAGACAATTGATAACACTGTGCTGCCGGAAAATGAATATTTTCTATCCAAATACCATCCGCAAGTCCATCTATGGCTAAGACTGCCATATCAATACTTGCGCGAATATAAAACCGTTCCCAATTGGATTCCTTATAGGTTCGCTTGAAAACAACAGGATTATCAAACGATTTTGTATACAGTTTTCTCCAATGAATGATGGGAAAATCATCATCGCTGTCCGCTAAAAGGATGCAATTATTCGGAAAAAATGCTTCTGGAGTATGGATGACATGAAAATGTTCTTCTTGTGGATGTTTGTCTGTGATTTCCCTGTTTTTTACAGGAGAAAAAATAACAGGTTTATTATCTCCACCTATGCTATTTAGGGCTTTGCTTTCCCTTTTGACATAGTGATAGGGGTTGTAATTCGGTTTTTGTTGGGATGAGGGGATGTTCGTTTTGTTTTCTGTAAATAAAGTAGCTAACATGGAAGCAAGTGGTAATTCATTTTCTGGATTTTCCGTTAAGGATACACGTAGCGTATCGCCTAAACCGTCCTGCAATAAAACGCCAATTCCTGTGGCTGATTTTATGCGACCATATTCACCGTTACCTGCTTCGGTTACACCGAGATGTAAGGGATAATGCCATTGTTTTTCTTCGAGCATACTTGCAAGTAAACGGACAGATTGTATCGTAATACGAATATCGCTCGCCTTCATGGACAATACCAAATTATGAAAACCAAAATCATGGCATATCCGAACATATTCCATAGCGGAAATTGCCATACCTTGTGGGGAATTGCCATAGCGACTGATAATTCGGTCAGATAAAGAACCATGATTTGTTCCGATACGGAGAGCAGTACCATTTTGCGTACACTGACGAAGCAAAGGATGTAAACGATTGGCAATCCTTTCCAATTCTTCTTCATATTCTTTTTCGGTATAAGAGAGTTGTTTGAATTGTTTTTTGTCGGCATAATTTCCGGGATTAATTCGTACTTTCTCTACAATTTCTGCTGCAAGCAAGGCTACTTTCGGATTAAAATGAACATCAGCTATTAAGGGTATTCTATAGCCTTGTTTGTATAACATTTTCTTTATATCTCGCAGATTTTCCGCTTCGAGAATACCTTGTGCTGCTATCCGAACGTATTCACATCCTGCATTTGCTAGACGGATGCTCTGTTCTACACATGTTTTTGTATCTAAGGTATTGGTATTGGTCATGGATTGGATGCGGATTGGATAATCACTTCCCATAGGAATATCTCCTACAGTAACCGTCCACGTTTTCCGTCTATTATATGAAAAATAATCTGTTGTATAGTCGTTCATGATGAATTATGAATGATAATTCGAAATAAAACCCAGAACACCGAAGGTATTTAAAAAGACGATGGTATGCAACAATGCTGTTATTGGTAGAAACCATACGCTTCGCTCTGGGCAGACTTCGCGACAAAACAATCCAAAAATAATTATGTTCCGTAAAAACAACATAGCTAATTATAAATTATAGGTATTGATGTTAAGAGAATACAGTGAGTAATTTTCAATAATTCAATGCAATCAAAATATATCATACTATTTTTTTTCATGATGCAAAGGTACATGATTTTTTTATTCACATACCAATAAATAAAAAGGATAGAAAAAGGCAAGGAGGCTGTGTAAAGACTCACAAAGGCGTCCAAACAACGCCGTCATTGGTAGCGCAGCGAAGCAATCCAGAATACTCGTAATCAATTTTCTAGATTGCTTCAGTCGTGCCTCCTTCGCAATGACGGCGTTGATTGTTGCGAAAATACTATATAGACAGACACTAATTAGAGTCTGTCTATATAGTCGGAATATTTCCGGATAATGAAGCAATCCTTATCCGACAGCACGTCATTGCGAGCGTAGCGAAGCACCCGTAAGAGCAGCGTAGCTAATCCCTAACCAAAGAACGCATTGATTGTTAGGGATTGCTTCAGTCGTGCCTCCTTCGCAATGACGTGCTGATTGTTGCGAAAATACTTTATAGACAGGCTCTAATTATATTGTATTTCAATTTTCAATTTTCAATTTTCATTTTTCAATTGATAAAGTTTTCCTTGGCAGGTATTTTTTTCTTCGAGTTTTTTTTCAACGGCTTGGAGGATTTGGTCGTTACGGATTAATCCCCATGATGTTTGTGTGATAAAGCGGGGCGGGACTTCTCCCGCAAAACGTTCAATGACTAAATGAGGATTTAAACGTTCTAAGAAAGCAGTGATAAAATCAATATATTCTTCCAGTTCAAAGGTATGAAAAGCATTTTGTTTATTTTTATACATTGTTTCAATGGGTGTATTTTTGATTATTTGCAATTGGTGAAACTTTACCGTATCAAGGGGAAGTTTGGAAATAATGTCTGTCCACTGATACCATTGAGACAATGTTTCGTATGGGAGTCCGAAAATAAAATGCGCGCCTGTTTTTATGCCTGCCTGTTTGGTTTGTTCTATTGCATGTACAGCCTGTTCGAAGGTATGTCCACGATTAATCAGGTTTAAGGTGTTATTGTTACAACTTTCGACGCCATATTCTATCATGACATAGTGTGTTTTTGACAGTTGTGAGAAGTATTCTAATTTTTCGTTATCAATACAATCAGGACGCGTACCGATAACAAGTCCGATGATATTTTCTTTTTCGAGGGCTTGTTTGTAAATTTGTTTCAGGATAGGAAGTGGGGCGTATGTATTAGAAAATGCCTGAAAGTAGGCAAGATATTTTTCTGCACGACGATAACGGTTTTTATGAAACTCAATTCCTTCTTCAATTTGTTGTCCAATACTTTTTAACGGACTGCAATAGGAAGGATTAAAGGCTTTGTTATCACAATAGATACAACCTTTTTGAGAAATACTTCCATCTCGATTGGGACAGGTAAATCCCGCATTGATAGTTACTTTTTGGACTCTCTCACCGAAGAGTTTTTTAAAGTAATTAGAATATGCATTGAAGCGTCGATTATGTCCCCAAACAAAATTTTCCTGCATTGGACAGCTAATAGATTAAGAATGACAGTATCGGTTCACAGTCATAATATTTCAAGAGAATTATTTGGAAAAAACCTTCGTAACACGGTCAAAAATTCCTGTCAAAAAAGCGATAGCCATTCCATAGTTAGAAACAGGGATGTTACAATCAATCAATTGTTTAATACGGTTATGGAGTTGTTTATCTGTAACCATACATCCTCCACACTGTATTGCCATGACATATTGACAGGGATTAGAAACAGGAGAAAGCCCTGAAATAAAATCAAACGCAATCTGTTTTCCTGTATATTTACGTATGAGATTGGGCAATTTATGTCTTCCGATGTCTTCGCAGGAAACGGGATGTGTACAGGATTCAAGCATTAAAACCCTATCACCATTTTGTAACTTATTCAAATGATGAGAACCTGCAAGATAATGTTCAAAATGACCTTTAGCCCGCGCCAAAACAATACTGAAACTTGTTAGCGGAATATGTTGCGGCACAATTCGAGAAACTTTATCAAAAGCCTGACTGTCCGTTATGACCAAATCAGGGGTTTGTTTCTCTAAATATTTTTTTAATTCATCAGGTTGTAATCCGACGGCAATAGCATTGTTATCCAAAATATCACGGATTAGTTGGACTTGAGGTAATATTAATCGTCCTTCAGGGGCTTCATCGTCTTGCGGCATCACCAAGAGGACGATGTTTCCTTTTGAAATAATATCTCCAATCAATGTTTTAGCTGTGTAGGCGGTAGGGGGGGTGATTTCCACTAATTTGTCAATCAACTCATCTATTCCTGCCTTTGTTGTCGCACTGACTTCCATCACAGGCACATGATAAGTATTTAATTTCTCTTTCAAAGAAGCGGACAGAGGTGTCAAGTCGGATTTATTATGCAGGATTAGATAGGGTATTTGTAAAGATAGCAGTTGTTGGATGATTTCTTTCTCCATTTCCCCCCAGAGATTATCCGCCGACAGAACAATAGCAACATCAATAGTTTTGAGCGCTTCCTGTGTTTTTCGAATACGTTTTTTTCCCAAATCACCCACATCATCCATTCCCGCTGTATCAACAAAAACAACAGGACCTATTCCGAAGATTTCAATACTTTTCTTAACGGGATCGGTAGTTGTTCCCGCCAGCGGAGATACAATAGCAATATCCTGTTTGGCAATGGCATTAATTAATGAACTTTTTCCTGTATTTCTACGTCCAAAGATACCTATAAATACGCGTTTGGTTTTCATGCAGTCAAGATTATAATGATTTTACAAATTTTATATGAAACGACATTTTTAGTCTTTTAGTTTTGAAAACATATTTCACAGGAACAGACAGGCGTCTCCATAGCTTAAGAAACGAAAATCATGATCAAGTGCATATTGATATATTTCCTTCCATTTTTCTCCGACAAAGGCAGCAATCAGCAGTAACAATGTACTTTGGGGTTGATGGAAATTAGTAATTATTCCTTTTACTATCTTTGGATGATAGTAAGGCGTTATCATCAAGGCAGTGGAAGCCTGCAAAAGATTTATTTTATTTTCTTCCATAAAATTTAAAATTGATGTCAATGATTGTTCGACAGAGACTTGTTTTTGCGCCAAACTCCCGTATACTTCCCATTGAGAGATATGTAAGGGGGAATTATTTGGTATTTCATTTTGTTTAGACGCTATCATTTTCACGCCCATCCAGAACAAACTTTCCAATGATCGGGCAGTAGTAGTGCCAACGGCAATTATATTTTTATCCTTACAATAATGTATTAACTGTTCAATAGAATCTTTGGCAAAGAGTAATTGTTCGCAGTGCATTGTATGTTTTTCAATACAGGGTTCGGTAACGGGTTTAAATGTTCCTGCGCCGACATGCAGGGTGATGTATTCTACTGGTATATTTTTTTGAGCGATGTTATTCAATACTTCTGCCGTAAAGTGTAATCCTGCTGTTGGCGCTGCGACAGAACCTTTTTTCTGAGCGTATATTGTTTGATAACGTGTAACGTCTTCAATCGTAGTTTTCCGTTTGATATAAGGGGGCAGTGGAATGTTACCAACATGCTCCATGACTTCGGCAAAAGATAAACTTTCAGGCGTCCAGCTAAACCGTATCCGAAAAGACGTCGCATTACATTTGCCTGATTTCTCCGCGTAAAGGATGCCCGTTATTCCTTTACAATCAAAAGGAAGACTTAAAAGACTTGTAAATCGTTTGTTGTTTCCCACAAAACACTCCCATTCGCAACTTGCTTTCGTTTCAAAGATCAACGAATGTAAAGAGGTAGGAAATAGAGGTTCCAAACAAAATATCTCCACAACCGAACCTGTCGATTTGGGAAATAAGATGCGAGCCTGTATCACTCGTGTATTATTAAAAACAAGCAAGTGGTCATTGTTAAGATATAGTGGAACATTCTTAAAAATATCTGTAACAATTGTATTGTCTTTAAAGATGAGCAACTTTGACTCGTCTCGGTTTTTGCTTGGGAAGAACGCTATTTTTTCCTCTGGCAAATAATAATTATAATCCTCTATTGAAATATCTTTTGTTTTATTCATTCTCAATTCTCATTTTCAATTTTCAATTTTCAATTGTTCAATAAGTGGACTATCTGTTCAATGTCAATATCATTCATACATTTAAAATGATTTTTAGGACATTTGTCAAATCCTAATTTGGAACAGGGACGACATTGCAAATGATTATTTTCTATGATATGATAATAATCAGGATATTTTGGCATATATGGAAACATTCCGAAGGCAGGAACAGTATTTCCCCAGACGCTAACTAACGGTTTATTTAATGCAGCGGCAATGTGCATCAAGCCCGTATCACCAGTGAGCAATATTTTAGCTTTTTCAATACAGACGGCGCTTTCTCTGATGGTAAGTTTTCCACACAGATTAACAATATTCTTATCTATGTGAGTACAAATCTCATTTGCGGCATTTATATCGTTATTTCCGCCTAACAAAACAATGGGATAATTTATTTTTTGGCAGATATTTATTAGTTTATGGGTTGGGAGTTGTTTGGTTTTATGTTGACTGCCCATAGCGATGGCAATAAAAGGTTGTTGAATGTTGAAGGCGTCAATTTTTTTGTAATCGGTATTGTCAATAAAGAAATCCAAGCCATTCCCGTCATTTACAACAGGGATGATTAATTTTTTCGTTGCCATAAAATACCTGTCTACAAGGTGTATATTTGGCAGTTTATTTATTTTCAGGTGAACCAACATCCATTTTTGTATATTCAACTTAGGAAATGTAGATGAAGGAATATTTAATTTCAAACAGAGAACGAGGGATCGAAAATTATTTTGCAAGTCGATTATGAAATCAAATTTTTCGTTTTGCAGGCGTTTCAATAAATCTGCATCCTCTTTGACAAAGGAATGTATTGTATGGATATATGGATTTGTTTCCAAAATATTTTTGTAAGCAGGTTTGCATAAATAATGAATTTCGGCAGCAGGGATTTGCTGGGCAAGACATCGTACAATGGGTGTTGTCAATACAATATCTCCCATACTGCTGAAACGAATAATCAGAATTTTCATTTAGGTGTTTAGCTTAATAGTAATATGGTTTTTCAATTTTTTCTCTCTTTTTTGTTCTTTCTACTCTTTTCTCATTCAGCATGAAAACCAAATAAAAGGTCAAACTGTTATTGTATTGGTTTCTTGTTTCAGCGCGGTTTTTGGTTGTATAGGGAAAAGAACGGGTACGAAGGGAAAACATAGAATATTCAAATCGAAATCCGAATTTTAATTGTTGCCATATTCTGACACGGACATCTGCCAAAACGGTAAAATCGTTTGGGTTCAATCGTAGCGAGTCGTGTGTTTGCAGGACATCATATTCCCATTCTTTGGAAGAGAACATTCTATTGTAAGCCATTCCAAGTCCGACAGTCCATTTATCTTTGTCTGTAAAGTGAATAATAACAGGTATTGAAACATAGTTTAATCGCAATAGGTATCTGAATTTACCTTGAGAATATTTAGCAACAGTATCTTGTGGGTTATAGTTAAGGTTTCGTGCTCTTGCGCCTCGCTGATTAAACAAGATTTCCATACTGACAGCCCATGGTTTATTTTCCTGATTTCTTTTAAAGTTAAAAGGAAACATGACGCCTATACCTGTATGCGCTCCGACTTTTTTATAACCAATTTCCTGATCGCCATTAACCTGTGTAAGGTTAATGCCTCCGATAATTTCAGCTTTAAATACTTGTGCGTCGCTTAAAATAATAGAAGAAAGTAATATACAAAAAGAGAATAGATTTTTTTTGAAAACATCCATAAGACTGATTTTTGAGTTACAAAGATAGCATTAAATCTTTAAATTAGGCACAGTCGAAGAAGATTTTTTCTATATTGCTTTGCGAATGCTATCCAACGCGAAGCGTAGAGGCTTACTATAAAGTATTTTCGAAACAATCAGCACGTCATTGCGAGCGTAGCGAAGCAATCCAGAATATTCGTAATCAATTCTCTGGATTGCTTCGCTGCGCTCGCAATGACGACGTTGATTAGGCGTTTTCGTGCGTCAGCCCAATTCATAATTCATAATTCATAATTATACCCCCGTAGGGATGACATGTCAATATCGGAAGATTATTCCAACGTTCTACCGATATGTCATCCCTACGGGTAGGGTGTTCAAAGCCAATTAAATCCCTTAAAACGTGTTTGTTATGGATGATTAATGAGGTAGATAAAACCTTATTTACACCTTATTTAAAAAACAAAACAACCTTAGTAGCAGTG
>JAIROC010000241.1 GCA_031257735.1 Bacteroidales bacterium
CGCGCTTTGGACATTTATCACGCAAATTTTACTCACAGAGCGGTAAAATTAGACCTTTCCGATGTTAGGACGACGGTTACGGAACTACAAAAATATCAATTTAATATGATAATAGGCGGGCCGCCCTGCCAAGATTTTTCCCACGCGGGAAAACGTAAAGAAGAGAACCGCGCCGAACTGACTAAATGTTTTGCCGAAATTATAGCCGTCATAAAGCCGGAAATTTTTGTAATGGAAAATGTCGATAGAATTATAAAAAGCAAAGCATGGGAAAGCGCGGGAAATATTTTAAGTCATGGCGGTTATGGATTAACACAAATAATTTTAGATGCGAGCTACTGCGGTTGCCCGCAGATACGCAAAAGATTTTTTTGCATTGGTGTTTTAAATGAAAAAAACGACGTTTTGCGTTCATATATTGAAAAAAACATTTCAAAAAAACAAATGACGGTGCGCGACTATTTTGGCAAAAAAATTGACACGAATTATTATTACCGTCATCCGCGCAACTACTGCCGAAGGGCTGTTTTTTCCATTGACGAGGCAAGTCCGACAATTCGCGGCGTAAATCGCCCTATTCCAAAAGGCTACCCAGGACACCCCAAGGATCCTGTTGTCATTTCCGAAGGGGTAAGACCTTTAACTACATTAGAGCGTTCTCAAATTCAAACCTTTCCAAAAAATTTTATTTGGGACGGTTCAAAAACTGATATTGAACAAATGATAGGCAACGCTGTTCCTGTTAATTTGGCTCAATTTGTCGCCTTGGCAATTCTTGATTATTATAAATCAGAGAGGGATAAATAATGAATGAAGAATATACAGCCTTTCACGAATGGCTTATTTCCGTAAAATCTTTAACAAAAGATTCCGCCGATGATGTTGTTTCAAGAATTAAACGGGCAAAATCTATTATGGAAATAGATGTTCCTCTTGATATTGATACTCTATTATTCCATTTTACGGGAAAACCTGCTTTTAAGGTTTTGACTATTACCGTTAAGTCCCAATTAAAACGCGCCATAAAATTATACAAAGAATTTAATCCAAAAATTTAAAACACAACTATTCCGCGTTTTGCGCCGCCAAGGATGGCGGCGCTCCCATATATGTGCGGTTTTTTCTTGCGTGCTTTCGGACTATTCGGTTATATCAAGGTTGCACGGGTGGACAAAAAATTTCGCATAACGTCTGGCTGTATATGACGTTTTTGCGGTTGCGATAAAGGAAACCGTAGGTTTCCAGCAACCGCAAAAATGTGGCGGAGAAAAACCCCGCAAAGGCCGTAGGCCGACTGGGGTTTTTCGTAGCCCGAGCCGCCAAAGGCGGCGAAGCATATACAGTCCTGTTATGCGACGTAGGGGCGTACTTCATTATTTTTTATACCTATTATGTTACTTGCATTAAATCAATTCGTTTATGAATACTCTCTAAACAATTAATCCTTTTTTGAATATTATTTTTACATTCTTTTACTTTTTCTGTAAAACTCTTATTTCCTAAAACACCCCATCCCAAAACACTTTTTTTATATTCATTTTTATACTCATTGTCAGGTATAGAAAATGATCGTTTTAATAATTCCCCATTGTAGTCAGACCAATCCTTTGAATCTTTTTTTAAGGATTCTAAATCATCAATACTATTAATATTTCTTTCTAATAATATTTTACCAAGTTTAATTTGCTCAGATAATTTCTCTGCGAAAATTTCTTTATCAATAATCAATTCGCTCTTCATAACAACACCCTGAATTATATACCGAGAATTTTATTTTTTGCAGTTTTAAATTCATCTTCAGATAATAAACCTTGAGAATGTAAAGAAGCTAATCTTTCCAATTCCAAGGCGACAGATGGTTCACTTGGTGTATTAGTATATTTCTTCTGACTATTCTTAAATTGCTCCATCTCAACTTCTATCATATTCTTCAATTTTTGAACTTCACCAAGTATATGCTTAGATGCAAATGGTCCCATCCCAAAAACTGAACCATTTAATTCAATCCTTGTATTGTCAGTTTCTCCCGTCAGTACAATCTCAACTGTAGCAAAAAAATTAGCTTTATTTATGTCAAATTTTCCAGTTTCTTTACAATTAATCGTATTTGACGATTGATTCAAGACTGCCCATCCAAGTTTTGCAATTACACTTTTACAAATTCCCATAAGGTCATTTGCCGATAAATCTGCATAAAATTTCTCACTGTGTTTAGACATGATAACTCCTTTATTCACCAATATACTTTTACCTAAACCATTTTGTCAATAGGTTTTGCTAAAATTTTAAATTTTTTAGCCCCTATGTCGCATAACGTTCCGGCTGTATATGACGTTTTTGCGGTTGCGATAAAGGAAACCGTAGGTTTCCAGCAACCGCAAAAATGTGGGTGGAGTGGAGCGTGGGAGGCGTAGCCGACCTAGCGAAACGGAACCCCGAGGGCGCTACTGCGCCCGAAGCATATACAGACCTGTTATGTGCCGTTTGCCCGTACACCACTATTTTTATTCCCAATCAAACATTCCAATATATTTTAATCCGTTATATATTTTATTTTCATCTATATTTTTTATATCATCGCCAGTATAATAAAACATTGCATTTGCCTGTTTTATACCTTTATTTACACAAGCCTCTAACATAACATCATAAAGCCCAGATTCAGGAGTATTTTCAATTACCGTTTTTAACTCATTTGAATCTTTATTCAAATAATATCCGATAAAATCTTCATCAAGCCAATCAAACCCTACATCACGGTAAAATTGAGGGATACCATTTTTTGAATAAAAATATTCCCAATATTCTTCCTCTGTTTTATTGAATAAACCAATCCACAAATATATTTTATTCATAATGATTCACCCCCATAATTTGATTATTTGTTTATACAGGATACTCCTTTATTTGTCAATTCATTTCCAATGATTTTTTATATTTCCCCAACCAATCTTAGGGCAAATGGCACATAACGTTCCGGCTGTATATGACGTTTTTGCGGTTGTGATAAGGGAAACCGTAGGTTTCCAGCAACCGCAAAAATGTGTCTGGAGTGAGCGTGGGAATGGAGCGAAGCGGAATGACCTAGCGAACGGAAGACCAAGCCCGCTACTGCGGGCGCAGCATATACAG
>JAIROC010000416.1 GCA_031257735.1 Bacteroidales bacterium
TAAGAAAGGAACACACCGTTTCAAATACGGAATGATTCAACTCGGCAGGGCATTTCTTAAATTCAACGGAAATGTCCTCGCCGCTTTTAATGATATTTTGAAGTTGTGCTTGCGTCATATACCAAAGTTTTAACATAAAAATGCTGCCGTATGCATTGCCGTAATATTGTTATTATTTTAAAAAACGGCGTAATATTTAAACAGTAACTTTAAATTTCGCGCCGATATTTTATTGTCATATTTTGATGACTGTTACTCCCTTTTATTATTCAATGTCTTTAAAATTCAATCTATATGCTTCGCAAACGGTTTTAATTTGTTTGTCATTCTCGCCTCTTGCCACATTACTATGATATAAAGCTATATCCTGCACATTATTTAACAAGATAAATTTGTTTTCAAATGGGCATTCTATGGGTGTTTTTACATACTTGATATTTTTCCGAAATGTCATGATTTTAAACCATATATCGTCCGCTTTGGGGGTGTATTTCATAAATAGGGACGTATTTGTAATATCATTGTGAAAACAATGAGGAGGATATAAAATCCCTCCTGCACCTGTTGCAAAATTCATAAGAGATGGAATATATTCTTTGTCACTATGTTCCCATTTACAATATGGTTTAGGTTTACCCTTTTTATCTATCGTTATTCTGCTACCGATATAATAACAAACACAATTAGGATATTGGCGGTGCATATTAATAAGACGTTCCACGAAATCCGCAGGATATATATAGTCATCGTCAACAGTAATAATTGCTGTATCGGGCATTATTTTCAATGCCGGAATAAGTTTCTTATATGATTTTATATCTTCACAGAAACGTATTTCGAGTCCCCGTTTCTTCTGCTTTTGCAATATCAACGGAATATTTTTTTCATTAAATTCATCCTGTGCCAGCCACAAAATAATTTTGGAGGGCTTTATTGTTTGATGGATAAGGCTTTCAATCGTCAAATATACTTCATGTATTCTTTTACTATAAGTCGTCAACGACACTACAATATTATTGTCTGCATTACAAATCGAATTGCCGGTATCACATTCAAATGCATATTCGTGATACTTTTGAACGGTCAACAATTTCTTTATAATAGTTTCTACATAAAAGCTGTTCTCTAATGATTTTTTTAAAATTTGCAATCTTTGCTTGATAGTAGCCATGACAGATTTTGAATGTTTTAATTTGCAATATTCTAACTTTGTTTCTGAAAAATATAAAAATCGGCAAATGATGTCATTTCCTGTTCAGACTCTTTAAATGGATATTTATTCGGAATATGCGCTATTAATTTAAAATTTGTTGCATTCTTGTCAATCCAATCTGTAAATTTTCTATGCCTGACATGTGAAATTTTCCCATATACCATCACTTGTTTATCATAATTTGAAGCATATATAATTACAAACTTCCGGGAAGAGTGAAACAGTCGTTCCATGTATTCCGTATAAATTGCATCTTCCACCAAATGATAAATGACATCAAGACTCAATACCAAATCAGCTATTATTTCATCAACTTCTTTAACTTCGTTTGACAACACTTTAAACGTTTTACTTTTGTCGTTTTCGAATATTTTTGTACAATGCTCCACTACCGTAGGACTAATATCATATCCTATGTATGAAGGTATATCAAAATATTTTAGCTGATTTCCATCGCCACAGCCAAATTCAATGACTGTGAAAATATTTTTTTCTTTTACGAAGTTATTAATCACTTCCGCTTTAAATTCCGCTAAGCGATTATATGAACCTGCACCTGAATTTCCACCTCTTTTATAGCGTTCATCCCAATATTTTGGGGATGTAGTGAAATAAGATGGTTTGTATAAACCTGTTTTCTTTAAAAACGTTTTGAGTATTTTTATTATTTCCATGTATTTAAAATATTTAATGTTGTTCTATTCAATTTCTTCTATTTATAAAACTGTTGCAAACAATTTGTGTCTCAAATGTACAACCTTATAATTGGGATTCGCTTCTTTAATAATACTCTGGTAACACATATAACTTTTATTTTTACAGTAATTTATTATTAATTATATTAATTATTCTTATTCTTATTCTTATTGATTATTAAAAAAAACGATTGCATTTTCTATAATCTCGTCCATATCATAGTACTTGTATTCAGCTAATCGTCCTCCAAAGATAATGTCGGTTTCCTTTTCCGCCAATTCTTTATATTGACTATATAGTCGATTGTTTTTTTCATCGTTCACAGGATAAAATGGCTCATTCCCTTCCCTCCATTCCGAAGAATATTCTTTGGATATAACTGTTTGCGGTTGATTGCCGAATTCAAAATGTTTATGTTCTATAACGCGAGTATAAGGAATTTCCTTGTCTGTATAATTTACTCCGGCATTACCCTGATAGTTTTCACAATCCAATATTTCCGTTTCAAATTCGACCGTGCGGTATTCGAGATTCCCAAATCTGTAACCGTAAAATTCGTCTATTTTTCCGGTAAAAACAATCTTAGCGGCAATATTTTCAAAATATTCCCTGTTTAAAAAAAAGTCAGTACTGCATACAGTTTCTATACCTTGCAACAAACCCTCAATTAATCTATTATATCCGCCAATCGGAATACCTTGGTAATTGTCGTTAAAATAGTTGTTGTCATACGTAAAACGCACAGGGAGACGTTTGATGATAAATGCGGGAAGGTCGATACATTTTCTTCCCCATTGTTTTTCCGTATATCCTTTGATTAAAATCTCGTATATATCTTTCCCGACAAGTGAAAT
>JAIROC010000452.1 GCA_031257735.1 Bacteroidales bacterium
TGGTAGCTCTGATTGATTTAGAACTATTCAAACAAACTGTAATTATTGATATTTTCATTTAAGTTAATTAACTGATTAACATTATCACTGACAAATATTTTTTGCATCTTTCTTGTTAATTACTCATGTTATGCAGGAAGAAAAAACGGCAAGAATTTGTCCGCAAATGGACGCTAATATTTCATTTCTCTAAAGAACATTCGCGTTCATTCGCGTCATTCGCGGACTTTTTCTTTTCAGCGCGTAAGGCGAGTTACTAAAAATGATGTTCACCAAACAATATTTTACAGAATTGTTCTCGTGCGGTCCCTGTTTCATAGGAACCTAAATCCTTATGATATTGTTTTACTGCCTGTTCATAGTGTTCTGGATTAAAGGAGCTGATATTATGGGCAAGCTGTTCGTTTGTTTCAGCAAGCGGGAAGGGCAATTCTTCAAGGGGCATATAAAATCCTTGTTCTGCCTTATATTTCTCTAAATCAGGCGCATAAATAAAACAGGGGCGATAGGTAAAAGAGAAATCCCACATGGAAGATGAATAATCGGTAATTAAAATATCAGCCGCGCACAGTAATTCCTGCATATCAGGATACTCAGACGCCTGAATCACCTGTTCGTTAGTTAATTCAGAGTATTTCTGCCGATGAGACCTATATAAAAACAAGAAATCATTTTTAAATGTTATTTTCAAGGTATTTAACAATTCTTTTATATTAAGTTCATTTTTAAATGTATCAGGACTATGATAATCGCCTCGATAAGTCGGAGCATATAGCGCAAGTTTCGCTGTACCATGTATCTTAAAATACGAAAAAACTTTCATTTTTTGAGAATCAGTATTGGCAAAGAATAGGTCATTTCTCGGATAACCGATACGGATAAATTTATACTCTGGGGTATTCCAGGCTTTTGAAGTATTACGGGTAAAGTAGGCGCATGGTGAAATGATCATACTTATCATGTTGCGCCTGATATCCCGTATGATTCTATCAGAGAATCGATATTTTTCATAAAGACTTGCATCCCGGCTGTCTTTTTTAGGACCAACGCCATGCCATGTATTAACAACGACTTGCTGCTTCCTGATAGGGAAATATGGCTCAATACCAACATTATTAATTATATATTTTGACGTCATAATGATAAAAAAATAGTATGGATAAAACCTTTTCAAACCAGATACGGTATGTACATCTTTATATTCTTCAGGAAGTTTTTTCCTGTCATTCAAACACCAAATATATTCGTATTTATAGCGCATATACATATATTCAAAGATATATTTTGGATTACAGGTATATTGGCTTCCCTTATAACTAATAAAAATGATTCTATTTTTACGTATCGGGAAGATATAAAATATTCGTAAAACGATCCGCAATAGCTTAATTATTCCGAGCATCAAAAGCGCTTTCATATAAACTCCCTTTAATGAGTTAGAATCCATATTATCAAATGATCAAAAATCATGTGAACGTCTTCCGTTATTTGCATATTTCCAATAGGCACATGCAAGTGGTAATCAGCTATTTTATGCAATTTGCCACCACCAAAACCAGTAACCCCTATTATAGTAGCTCCAACAGACTTAGCATATTCCGCCGCTAATAAAATATTTTTACTATTACCACTCCCAGAAATACACATTGAAATATCATCAGCATGGATTTTTTCTTCAATTTGCAAGCGAAATATTTGCTCATAGCCGCAATCATTGGCAATTGCCAAGATATATGGAATGTTATCATTCAATGATAAAAATTTATATTTTTTTTCTTGATTTAAACTGACATCTTTATTAAAGTCACACACAAAATGCGATGCAGTAGAGGCGCTACCTCCATTCCCACATATATAAATTGTTGCACTACGACCTCTTGCTTCTTCTAACACATTTATTACCATGCCTATGGCCTTATAATCTAAATTATTTAATATTTTGATTTCCTGGTCAATATAATCAGATATTTGTTTCGTATAATCTTTCATTTTAGCGCCTCCTTGACTCTGTTAATAATTTCTCATAAATTTCTATGTCTTGTTTATATGTTATTTTTAAATTAAGAATATTTGCAGGAATGAATTTTATTTTCATACCCATGAAATTAGCAATTGCAACGGTTGATGTCATCTGTAATAGATTTTCATGGTCAATCTTTGAAAGCAGATCATATAAAATACCAAATTTAAAACCTTCAGGAGAGTAACCAGAACCAACAGTATTTCTTGGTATGTCGCATATTATAAAATCTTCCATATCGCGTTTATATATTGTATGATATTGATTTGTGCCTATAGCGGCGGCGCTATATTCTTCTACAGTTTCTATAAATGAAGGCATTTCATTAGAGGCCACAAAAGGATTACTCGCGTCATGAATAAGCACAACATCATTATCCAATATTTGTTTCCGCGCATATATCAAACCATTTTTTATTGAGTTTAATCTTGTGTTGCCACCTGGCACTACATCAAAATATTTTTCCCGCAAGACTGGAATTGCATTTTCTTGAGCCAGTTTCATATACTCTTTATTTGATACGATAATAACTTTATCAATACAATTTAACTTAGAATATGCCTCAAGGGTATAATAAAAGAGCGGTTTCCCTTTAATAATTGTATACTGTTTAGGAAGAATATTCCCCACACGTGTACCGCTGCCACCCATCATAAAAAGTAATAAATTCATTTAGTTCATTCTCCAGTTTTTGCGTCATAATAATAAAAGAACATTTACATCTTGATTTTTGACACGATATAGTCCCAAACAAATTCTAGTTCATATAAACGGTCAATTTTTTAAATCCTAAGGAATTGTTTCAGAAAATTGAATATATTCCAAACTCTTAATACTTACCATATTCTTGCATATTTCCAAATAACGTTCTACCCGTTGTTCTGAAGTTGGAAACATCTTTAACCGCTCTCTTCCCCTATCCACACACGCTTGATATAAATCTTTATCAAAAATAATTCTTTCTATATTATCTGTAATATCGCTTATATTAAAAGGATCAAAATACAATGCGGCGTCTTTACAAATATTTCTGGCAAAAGACAAATCTGAAGTGAGAATTGGCTTTCCCATTGCCATTGCTTCAGGATAAGAAGCGGAAAATATTTCTAATAATGTAGGTAAATAAACAATATCACATTCATTATAGAGCGAAGGACATTCTATAACCGGAACATGACCTACATTATACACCCGATGGCGCCATTTTTCAGGTATTATTTTATTATAAATATCATGTTTAATAGTCAAAACAAAATTAACCTGATTTATACCTCTTTTAGCCAACTCATATAAAACTTTTGGTATTGATTCCAAATTTTTATTCAGATAATACTTGGAAATACTAATTAATCGTATCTCATATTCTTTTCTATTTGGTAATTTATTTGGATATGGTATTATATGTGAATAATGAACACTACAAGTATTTGAAACAACGTTTATGCTACCGCTATCAATTTTTAATTTTTTGCTTAGTCTTTCTTTAGCATCTTCTGTTTCAACAACAATACGATCAGCTTGATATTTAAACAAATAGAGATGTATCCACTCTCTTAAATATGATCTAATTTTATAGATAATAGAAACCCTTTTAATAAAAGCATAGTCCCTATAAATATAATGACCATAAGCAAATCCCATTAAATGGGGAACGCGGGGTTTCCAATAGGTCGGACCAAAAACGGTAAAAACACAATCTGGATTTATCTGTTTTTCAAGAGTTTTGAAATAAGTATACATTTGCCGCATCTTATAGATAGTCATATATGGGATTTGATAAAAAGTAAAAAAGCATGGAAAAGAATCTAATTTTATCTGTTTCTGTACATTCTCTCCTAAAAAAACATGGTACGTATGTTCTGATATTTTTTTACACTCTTCAAGAACAGAAAGGGCCACCTGCAAGCCTCCGCCGCCTAAATTATTGGAAAGATTTAATATAAGAACCATGACATTCTTTAATAAACAAATTTTCTGAGGCTTTATATCAAATTTCCCAATATGGAAATTTTATCTGCCTTCTGTATTCTCTCAGTAATGAAACCAATATCCCGCAAATACAAAAAATTATCAGAATTATTTAAAGTATTTTGTTTTAACAATTCACGTTTTACCGGATCATAGGTATATGGATTAAAGCCTAAATCATATAATAGACTTGTTTAAGAACATCAAAGATTAGTATACTGATGGCATGGGAAGTGGAAAAAAGGCAGTGGATGCCAAATCGGTTCTCTTTAAGCGGCTGTACGGGGTAAAACCCGATAC
>JAIROC010000503.1 GCA_031257735.1 Bacteroidales bacterium
CCACGGAGAGTAAGGAGCGTTGGATTATAGAGATGCGAGAAAAAGAAGGTCGCATACCTGAAGAATTGTTGGGTTATGTTGATGTTGTCTTTGATGGTTATTGTAATCCAATAGAAACATTAAGTCACAGTTTTGTTTGTAAGCCGATTTATTTACGGTTGTATCGTCGCCGTTACAAGCGCGCAGGAACAGATAATCATTATTCCAACAAGTATGATGTAACACTAAAAGGAGTGAAGATGGTACCTGAATTGGGAATTTTTTTAAAAGAAGAAGGTTGAGGAATCCCCTGTCAATCTTTCGGTAGTAGCCCGTATGTTTTGTCAGAAAGCCAAAACATTTTATTATTGGTATAAACATTATATGAGTGATTATTATATGGAAAAACAGCAAGGGAAGTGGTGTTCGGAGAAGATAGCAATCATAGATAAAAAGACAGGGGGAAAAAAGAAAAGCCGCTCTATGTATTTAAGCCGGAGAATATTGGAGAAAATATGAGTATAGACGACAAGTACATCGGACAAGAAGGTTTTAGCATTTTGAGCAATAATGATACGGGCAAGATAGTCCTTATGGTCGAGAGTACACGAGCCACAGAGATAGAGGAGGCAATGGAAAAATTGGGACAAAACAGGTATAAAATAAAAAACATAAGTATGGATATGAGTGCAACTTATGCATGTGTTTTTAATAATGTAGTTCCAAATGCGGTGCAGGTAATTGATAAGTTCCATGTAATGAAATATATTTATAAGGTGGTTTGCGCTGTACGGTCAAAGAGAGTAAAAGAATTACAAAAACAACTCTCCAAAGGTAGAAAACGAACAGAAGCAGACAGGAAAATACTTGCCGAAATTGAACTTTTACGCCGTGTATCGCATGCTATAACACAGTCTTCCGATAATTGGAATGAAGAAATGACGGAAACAATTAATCACTTATTTACAAAACATTTGGACTTGAAAATAGCCTATCAAATCAGCCAGAAATTCAAACAATGGTACAAATATGAAAATCGCATAAAATCGACCCAACAAATTACACAAAACTTGCATGACTGGTATAAGGAAGCTACATTAATATCAGAATTTAAATACGTTATCAAAATGATACATAAACACGAGCCTGAAATAATCAATTTCTTCCAACACGGGTTGAGCAATGCTAAAGCAGAACGGTTGAATGGTAAAATCCAGCGATTCGTATCTTGCAATTACGGTCTCAAAGATAAAGATTTTTTCCTTTACCGTACCGCTAACTATTTTTCATAGCACCTCAAAAAAAGATTTAACCCCAATACAAATATTTCTTTACTATTCATGATGCAAAGATAGTCTTTTTTTTCTACCCACACTAAACGTTATAGAGCCTTTTTCTATGTATTCATGTAAGAAAAGAATTATCTTTTCGTTAGTTTATCCGCATAAAGATATTGTAAATGGCATATATGAATAAAAATTTTTTGCTTTGTATTTTTTTCTTTTTCTTCTTTGTAACGGTTATGGGACAACGTAACTACACTATAAGTGGTTATATAAAAGATGCTTCTAATGGAGAAGCCTTGATGGGAGCAACTGTATATACCAAAGAAAACATGAAAGGAACAATAACCAATACGTATGGATTTTATTCCTTAACTGTCCCACAGGGAACCTATACCTTAGAGGTAACATTTGTCGGATATGAAAAATATTCTACCCAAATTGGCTTAACTGAAAACCTTCGAAAGAATATAGAATTATCACCAATACAATATCAAATGGAAGAAGTTGTCATTTCCGCTTCGAGAGGAGATGCAAATGTGAGTTCAACAGAAATGGGGACAACAGAGTTGAGAATAGAAGCCGTTAAAAAAACGCCTTCCTTTTTCGGAGAAGCTGATTTGATGAAAACTGTACAACTTTTGCCCGGCGTACAAAGTTCAGGCGAAGGAAGTTCGGGTTATTATGTTCGTGGGGGTGGCATTGACCAGAATTTAATTCTCTTAGACGATGCTGTTATCTATAATGCAGGACATTTATTCGGGTTCTTTTCTATTTTCAATGCAGATGCCGTTCGTTCTGCCGAGATGATTAAAGCAGGTATGCCCGCCAACTATGGAGGCAGATTGGCATCCGTTTTAAATGTCTCCATGAAAGAAGGTAATATGAAAAAATATGAAGCAGAAGGAGGTATTGGAATTATCTTTGCCCGCATAAATGTTCAAGGACCTATCGTAAAAAATAAAGCATCCTTTTTATTGACCGCCCGTAGAACGTACATAGACGCATTAATGCAACCTTTTTTACGTAAAGACTCCCCCGCAAAAGGACTTAAACTCTATTTCTATGATCTGAACGGAAAAATAAATTGGAAAATTAACGATAACCATCATCTTTTTATTAGTGGTTATCATGGAAGTGATGCGTATGGATTTAAAAGTACAGAAGGTGGTATGTATGCTAACTTTGCATGGCAAAATTCCTCCGCTTCATTTCGGTGGAATTATAATATAAACAGTAAACTGTTTTTAAATACTTCCTTTATGTTCAGCGATTATCAGTTTAATACGGATATAGAAATGGATGTATATAAATTGAAGATATTTTCCGGGATCAGGGATTATACGGCAAAAACAGAATTGACCTATCATCCTATAGCAGGTAATATTTTTCATACGGGAGGCAGTTATACTTTTCATCGAATAATGCCTAACACCTACGCAGCAGAAGCTACAACGATGCTGGAAATTCCACAATCTCCTGTTTTTAATACACATGAAGCAGCAATCTATGCAAATGATGAAATAGATTTTGGAGAAGCAATACGGCTCTCTCTGGGTATAAGAGGTTCTTATTTTCAACATTCAGGAGCTTTTAGCGCTTATGTTTCTGATGAAGTAGGACGAATAGCCGATTCTGTTATTTACAAGAAAGGAGAAAAGGTAAAAGATTTTTGGGGACTAGAACCACGTGTGTCCATTCGTTTTGCAATAGATAAAACCTTATCGCTTAAAGCATCTTATATGCACAATTATCAGTATTTGCATCAAGTTACTATGTCAAGTATTTCTTTGCCTACCGATATGTGGATGTCAAGTACTACAAATATAAAACCCCAAATCGGAAATCAATATTCGATAGGCGTCTATAAAAACATCCTGAAAAATACGTATGAATTTTCAATGGAATTATATTATAAGGATATGAAAAATCAAACGGAATATAAGGCAGGATATTCTCCCATAACCGAAGCAACAAAATATCTGGAACAACAATATACTCAGGGGGATGGATATTCCTACGGAGCAGAATTTTTTATCAACAAGACTTACGGTAAATTCACAGGATGGATAGGTTATACCCTCTCATGGACAAGAAGAATATTCCCAGAACTGAATAATGGAAAAGAATTTCCTGCTCATCACGACCGTCGACATGATGTTTCTATTATGCTTTCTTATGAGATATTACCTCAATTAACAACGTCTTTCGTATGGGTTTACGCAACAGGTAATACGATGACTATTCCCGTAGGATTTTATTTTATAGGCTATAACATGGTAACCGAATACAGCGAGAAAAACGCATTTCGTGTTCCTCCCTATCACAGAATGGATATTTCTGTCAATTGGGTAATCAGGAAAACAGAGCGATTTGAAAATTCGTTAAACTTTTCCGTATATAATGTCTACAACAGAAGAAATCCTTTTTTCATCTCCATTGGAAGTAAACTAGATCAGGCAAAAGGTGAAATCACCAATACGGCTTATCAAATGTCTTTATTTCCGATAATACCTTCAATCACATGGAACTTTAAATTTAAATAATCACAGATCATGAAAGGAAAATGTATCATTACAGTTTGTTTGTTATTCGTTTGTTTGTGGGGATGCGAAACGCCTATTTCCCTGACTATCCCTAATAAGGAAAGTACAAAAATAATAGAAGGTTGGATTGAAAATGACAAGCCCCCTGTTGTTGTTATCTCCCGTTCTTTATCGTATTATTCGAATATAAACCTCAGTTCTATGTTGTCATCCATAGACACAGCAGCCATTGTAAAAGTGAGCGATGACATGGGTAATACAGAACAATTAAAACTTGGTCTCAGTATAGACCACATTTTTGGCGCTTTGGGGAAAGCTTACGTCGGAAATACAATCAAAGGAATACCCGGACATACCTATTCCTTATATATAGAAACCGACGGAAATATATATACGGCACAAACTACTATTCCTCTTAATACGGTACAGATAGATTCTTTACGATTGTTTAGACAGTTCTCGGATACAACAGCAACACTCAGAGTTTTTTTTACAGACAAAGCTAATTCTTATGACTGTTATCGTTTCTTTTTGATGATTACCAACGCGAGTATTCGTTATTCAGATCCGTGTTTTTCGCAAATATTTAGCGGAACTTTTGATGATTTAACCTTTAATGGACTATCAGCTTCTTACGAAATGCTGCGTAGTCCACCAAGCAATCTTCCTATTTCAGGACGCACCAGAGAAGAACGTGAAAACTATTACCGAGCTACATTCCGAAAAGGTGATATTATCTATGTGAAATCTGCTTTGACAGATAAAGCTACACAAGATTATTGGTTTCCTTTACAAACAGACATTTCTATGGGAATGAACCCTTTTCTTACGCCCGGAACATATCCTACCAATATTCAGGGTGAAAATGTATCTGGTATCTGGTCGGCTTATCACGTAAGATATGATACCATTCAATACGATTCAACAATAATCATGGATTAAATCTCTAATTATGAGTTATGGGTTATGAGTTATGAGTTATGAGTTATCTCTGTCAAACTAATTAGTGTCTGTCTTTAAAGCGGAATATTCCCAGATAATGTTCACTATTCTTCAATGAGGCGCTATTGAGATAGGCATCCTGTCCCGTAGGGACAAAATGTTGGTAGAAACAGATGAATACCCGCCTTTCTTTCCTGTC
>JAIROC010000577.1 GCA_031257735.1 Bacteroidales bacterium
GGACCTTTTGTAAATGGTTCTTCGGTAACTATATCGGAATTGGATGCTGATTTAAACCAAACAGGAAAAACGTATTTTACAACCATTTCCGATAACTTAGGAAGTTTTGAACAGAAAAACATTGAATTGGTATCCAACTATGTAGAGTTGAAAGTCGATGGATATTATTTTAATGAAGTACAGGGGAAAACTTCTGTTGGACAAATGACACTCTATGCTTTAGTGGATATTACGGCTGTAAATTCGGCAAATGTAAATGTTCTCACGCATTTGGAAAAACCGCGAGTAGAATATTTGGTAAAGCAGGGGATAGGTTTTGCTGCCGCTAAAAAACAGGCGCAACGAGAAGTTTTGGCAATATTTGGTTTTGATGCAGCAATAACATCTTCCGAGTCATTGAATTTAACCACTGATACAGCGCTTTTGGCGCTTTCATGTATCTTGCAGGGCGCATTGTCTACAGGTGATATGATGGAATTGATGGCAAATATTAGCGCGGATATTAAAACGGATGGCAAATTGGATAATAAAAATTTAGGGTCGAGATTAATCAATAATGCGTCTGTTTTTTCATCTTCTGTAGTTCGCGATAATTTAGCAAACAAATATGCCGAACTGGATAATAATGTAGTCATACCTGATTTTGAGAGTTATATACAGTCATTTCTTAATAGCAATCTGTATCAGCAGACGGCTTTTATAACTTATCCTGCGAGTGGTTCGCATGGGCTTAATATTTTGTCAGATGATGTTACTTCTGTGCAGTCGGGTGTAGGTCATTCTTCTTATAGCATGAAAGCAGATGTTCCGGAAGGTTTCAGTTTGAAAATAATAATAAAAAATGGACGCTGGTTCTATGTATCACTGCCAGCGCCGCTTAATTGGACTGTAAGTGAATATGATCAAAATACAAAAACACAGGTATTTACCGTAACAGAAAGTGGAAAACCCAATGATTTGTTATTCATTCCAGATGAAGGGATTTTAGATGAAGATGGTAATCAATATATTACGATAGAGTATTATGAGAATGGAACTGCAACTCCCTCTAAAACGAAACGATTATATTTAGAATAGAAAAAAGATGATTTTTTGATGGTAGTTATCTGGCAAATACTGAATGGTGGTATGACAGTAAAAGTATTTTAATCAATAATTTAGTTTGTGTTTCTGCACATTCTACTTTCTTTTTTTACTTTTTTGGGCAATCATTGAAAATATTTTTTTGAATGAAACGTTTATATGAAAAAATGTGTATCTTTGCAACATAATTTTTGGTATTAAAAAATCAACTAAAAATGAGGATGTCTTTGTCTTTCTTGATTATTAGTTTCGCGATAGGAAAAATCCTGAAAAAATGGAGGATGTATTTTATTGCTATAAAAAATAGGCGTTTATTGTTTGTCTTATTTCCTCAAATATCTATAAAACAATCTATTAGATTAAAGACATTATTACGTAAAGAAAAAAATAAATATCTTTATTTGTACGGTAAATTTTCTTATGTGAGGCGAAGTATTTATTGGCTATGCAAAACGAACTTGGCTCATTTTCGGCAGCATAGTAATATTGCGTAAGTCCGAAAAAAACAGAAAACGGTATCCTTTTTCAATTGAAAAACACATAAATACATTTTCGAGAAAGGATGCAAAACAAGGATTAATTAAATTACAAACAATCGAAAATAAAGTAATCTTGATTGTTTATTATAAACAAATAAAAAATTAAATATGGCAAAGCAAAAAAGGAATTTACTCACTCAAGGAATGAGTGGAAAAATAGGAGGAATAGTATTTCGACAGAAAGACGGTCAAACGATAATATCTATAGCTCCGGAGAAAAAAACGAAAGAGCCTTCTGAAAAACAGAAAAAACATCAAGAACGCTTTCAAAAAGCGACAATTTATGCAAAGAAAGTAATGGCAAATTTGAAAAAGAAAGCAGCGTATGAGGAAGCAGCAAAAGAAAAAAAAGCTACCGTTTATACAATTGCAGTTGCAGATTTTTTAAACTCACCGGATATTCAAGAGGTTGATTTAACGGGATATACGGGTGAAATTGACAGTGAAATTACGATTGTTGCAGTTGATGATTTTTTAGTTGCAGGAGTACATGTAGAAATCTATCTTATGGATGGTTCTCTTTTAGAAGAAGGTGAAGCTGTTGAAGTTGCAAAAAATGTATGGGTATACAAAGCTACGCAAAACAGCCAAGATTTGACAGGAGCAAAAATCATCGTTTCCGCTTCGGATTTACCAGGTAATATCACCAAAGAAGATATTACCTTATAGTTTTCACTATAGGAAGACTATAAGAAGACTATAGGAAGACCGAAGGAAGACTATAGGGAGACTATAGGGAGACTATAGGGAGACTATAGGAAGACTATAGGAAGACTATAGAAAGACTATAGAAAGACTATAGGGAGACTATAGAAAGACTTGTAGATGAATTAGATAAGTGTGTTTTTAGTGATAACACACTAAAACACACTTATTTATTGCTAAAATAACAATGATAATTATAGTCCGAAAATGATGAAGAAAAATTTATCATGATTGAGCTGTAGAAAAGAGAAAATCGCATCAAAAAAAATGCGTTCTGCGAAAAACGCGTCGAAATGGGTACCAGAAAAAGCGAAAAAGCGGGGCAAAAGCGGGTAAAAAATGCCTTGAAAAGAAAA
>JAIROC010000626.1 GCA_031257735.1 Bacteroidales bacterium
CCGCCATCAATGACGTAAAGTCTTGATTCTGTTGGATCTAGTCCTCTCTCTAAAAGATCAGAGAGTAGGGCTTTAACCACTTCGGTGTTTTCTTCAACCTCCCTCGATCAGTCCGAGAATCTGTTTATCTCCTCCCTCACGAATACCCATCGCTGCAACAATCGTCATCTTTCCAAAGCGCATTCCATCAATCATGATCGCAGGATATTCCTCCAAACGCCGACTAAAAAATTTATCCATCGCTGTTTGCATCCCAGTGATAAAACGTCTAGAAATTTCACTTTTACTTGTACAAGATGTATGAATTTGAATCTGTATCAAGAGTTTGTTCATATTTGCGACATAACTTACGACAGAAGCCGGGCTAGTACTGCTTGATTGAGGCAATCTTCACGCTGAAACCAACCTAGAGTCTCAAGGGGGAATTCACCACCTTCATTGGATCGAACTCGAGGTCGGGTGGTAGAAACTTTTTGACCACCTAACACCACTTTTTTTCTTAGTTCCATGTCGGTATCCTTTACGATTTTTTTGATGTTTTCCTTTTGCCCCTACTAATTCAGTCACTTCTTCCTCCGTTAGTTGCCGGAGAACTTCAAAACCAAGTTCAACAGATAGGGAAAGCAAACCTTTGCTGGCTTTTTCAAGAAGGACATTGGGATCAATCACCTCGATCGCATTTTTGACAGGTCTTTCTTCCTTTTAATACAATTTCATTTGGAATAGCTCCTTTCTTTATCTGATTGTTAGTTAAAAAATTCTATCAGATTTCTCGGTGCTGTTCTATTTTTTTCAAATTCTACGACGGTTGGGACTGACTCTGCAAAACTGACATTTTGATATTAGTCATTCTCGGAAGCTAACAGTCAAACTCTAAATTTAAGTAAAAAGAATATTAAATCTCTTTCTGCAATTGCAATACTTATTGGCAAGGAACTTGAAAATTTCAACTTTGCATTAATTAATATTCGCAATCAACACACGCTGTTTAAAAACACGACGATTATTAGCTTTTTCTTTTTTTGTTAGCGGCAATTTTTTAGACTTCTTTTTGGAGATTTCGCTGTTTTTATAAAAATTTAGAACTCCTTGATATCCGCTAACCTGAGCCAAAATATTGCCTAAAATCGCATAACCAACCGTGTTTTTATGCAGCTTAAAGTCATGCACACTGCTTTTTTCATGATAAACTGAAAGAATCTTGCTTATCCTTTGATTAACAATTACTTGCGTTTTGATGGTATGGCGCTTTTTCTTTACGAAATACCAGTTTTCGCTGTTTTTTTGTGGACGTTCAATCAGCATTTTCGTTACATCTACAAGCATCACTTTTCTTTTCAGCAGCGTCTTCTTTTCTGACAAGCTAAACTTACCAGATTTTATCAACATTTCTTCATATCTCATTCTTAATAATCACCTAACTATCTTTTTTTATACAGTTTAGTCGATTTTTGATAGCTTTGAAAAAGATCTAATAATTGGAAAATCTATGATAATTATCAATTATTTCATGAAAATTTTTTTCTTTTATCATATTCAATAAATTTGAAGAAAAACGAAAAAAAATCAAATCTAACTTGTGTTCTAATTTAATAATATTTACATTTTTAAGCAAGCCATTTATTTCTTCAATATATTCATTCGAAAAATTCTTTTTATAAAAAATGCTTCTAATTATTAAATGAATTAACTGATCTTCTACATTTAATTCATACCAATGAAATTTATTATTGAATTTTCTTGTTGACCAAACAGAATCATTTATCTTTTGATCAAGTGGCATCCATTCTCCATTATTAATGCTTTTACAATTTAATTGATAACAAACATCAATAATCATCTTACTTATTTTATTTTTATACATTTCAAATGGAAACATATTATATAAAAAAATAAAATGATCAATATTCTTTTCATCAATATAATCATGTGAATGTTTAATTCTTTTCCAATAATTTTGCTTTAATAATTTTTTAAATCTATTCCTATCAATATCCCTAACCAAAATATCGATATCTTTACCAAATTTAAAATTATAAGGCAACTCATCACCAATGTTATGTAATAATACATATTGTATTTTTTCGTTATTTAATTTATAAAAAAAATCCAATATTACCTCACTTTCTTTCAAAAATCTCCCTCCATATTTTTCAAATACCTTAATTGATAAGCAGATTTATTTGCAATACATACAAATTTAATAAATTCTTCTTCAGTTAGCTGATACCTACCATTATTGTTTTGAATGTGTATATACCTAGGGCCATTTTTATATGTTGCTTTATTTAACTCTACCGTCATACTCCTTTCAAATAAATTAATTTCTCCTAAATCTCTTATTTTTTCGCCCATTATCTTCCTCCACATAAAAATCACTTATAACAATATAAACTTAAATATCGATAAAACATTTTCTTTCTACTATATTCCTCTTTAGCAAAATTTTCACATTCTTTTTTCGATTTCAATTTTATGCTTCCACTGAAGTAATCTAAAATCTTTTTTCTCAATAATTCAACATCCCCATATTTCACAAATACGCCATACCCATTTGGAGCAACCTCACTAGGTGCTCCAGCCTCAAAACCAATAACAGGAATGCCACATGCTAAACTTTCTGCACATACCATAGAAAAAGTCTCCTTCTTACTAGTTATCACCATCAAATCAGCCATAGAATAATACTTCGCTAATAAACATTTATCATAAACTTTTCCAACCTGAATAATATTTTCAGGAAGATCATCTATATCTGTTTTTTCTCCTACCACTACAATCTTTATATTTTTACCTTCCAATTTCCTTGCCAATTCAATAATATATTTTCCGCCCTTTCGTTCATTTAACAAATTATATGGCGTAACATGAAGCAATATCTTTTCACTTTCATAAATTTTTAAATTCTTTCTTAATTCATTCGCATTATAAATATGAAAATCAGTTAAGTCAATCCCATTGTGTATAATTTTTATGTTCTTATTTTTCAAAAAAGATAATTTAACTCTATCGACTAACCATTTGGAAGGTGTAGTCAATATTATATTATTGAAATTACTCATTACTTTTTTTTTTCTACAAAACATAAGATTCGTAAAATCAAAGAATAAGCTTTCAGGATATACTTTTCTTTGTGGACAATTTCCACATTCCTTAAGCCATTTATTACACTCATAAGTATATCCACATTTCCCTGTGTAAAATTCTTCTGAATGTAAAGTACATATTATTTTTACACCACTATTTTTCAAATATTTAAGTAAAAAAACATCGTTAACAAAATAACCAATAATACTATGTAAATGAATAACATCAGGTTGAAATTTTTCAATAAATTTTATCAATTTTCTTGTAGCAAAATAGGAGTAGCATCCAGTTAATCCAGTTATTTTGGTAAGTAAAACATGCAAATACACTTCCCAATTACTACTAAATTTATAAATATTATGTTCCTTTACTTTTTGTCCTCGACCGTAACAAATGGCTGCTTCATGATCATTTTTATTAAGTTCAGTATATAAATCATATACTATCTTTCCTGTACTGCCTGTTTTACAAACAGAATTTATTAACAATACCTTCATAATAAAATCCTAATATTTTCTCCACACCATTTTATTCACAACTTCAGTATAACTTTGAATCACTTTCACAACTTTCACACTCACATTTTCATCCACATAATCGGGCACAGTCACTCCAATATCTTGATTTTCCTTCATATTCATCGCCATCTCAACTGATTGTATAATACTCATTTCCGAAATCCCACCAATAATAAAATTCCCCTTATCAATCGCTTCCGGTCTTTCTGTACTCGTTCGAATACATACAGCTGGAAATTTAAAATATGATGCTTCTTCGGGCAACGTACCACTATCGGAAACCACACAACTTGCCTTTAATTGTAACTGATTATAATCCAAAAAGCCAAATGGCTTCATACTACGAACGAGCGGATGAAATTGAAACTTTCGCTTCTCAATAAATTTCGCGCTTCGCGGATGCATGCTGTAGATCACTGGTAATTGGTAACGATTCGCCATCGCATTCACTGCATTCATCAACTCGAAGAAATTGGTTTCATTGTCAATATTTTCTTCTCGATGCGCGGAAAGCAAAAGATAACGATTTTTCTCCAATCCTAATTTTTCCAACACTCGACTTTGTTTGATTCCCACTAAATTCACAGATAAAACCTCTGCCATCGGAGAGCCCGTAACATACGTCCTCTCTTTCACAACACCTTCAGCATTTAAATATCTTCTAGCATGATCACCATAACATAAATTCACATCAGCAATATGATCCACAATTTTACGATTAATTTCTTCTGGTAAATTTTCATCAAAACATCTATTTCCTGCCTCCATATGAAAAATAGAAATTTTTAATCGTTTAGCGGATATTGAAGATAATGCTGAATTAGTATCCCCGAGTATAAGCAAGGCGTCAGGTTTAACATTTAACATTAAGTCATATGAATTAGCAATGACATTACCTATTGTTTTTCCCAAATTTTCATCAGCTACATTAAGATAATAATCTGGTTCTCTTAAATTTAAATCATCAAAAAAAACTTGATTCAACTCGTAATCATAATTCTGACCCGTATGCACCAAAACATGCTCAAAATATCGATCGCATTTCTTCATCACTTCTGACAAACGAATAATTTCTGGACGGGTTCCAACAATCGTCATCACTTTTAACTTTTTCAACAACTAAACCTCCATATGGTAATGATCATAGATACCATGTAAAGATACCCATTCATACATTTCTTCAATCATAGCTCTGTAGCTCGGAACAATAAAATCAAGATCTTTTCGTTCATTGATCAATGATTTATCACTTTGCATCGTATCATTTTTCAAAATAGTAACGCTGTTATCCTTAAAATATTCATTAAATAATTTCAACAAGTTATATTTAGAAATTTTGTCATTATTCGTTAACTGATATATCCCTGTAAATCCACTTTCCATAGCTTTATGAATTGCTTTTGCAAGTGTAATTGTTGTAACGCCGGACCAATAAACACGTGTATATCCATTAATTGTTCCTTTTTTTTTCATAAACCAATTAAATAATCCTACCCCATTTTTTTTTATGTCAGGTCCAATAATCGAATTTCTAAATGTTAAATTTTTATTATCATTAATTTCACCTAAAATCTTGCTTAAATCATAGAATGATTCACCATCACGCAAATCATTCACTAAATATCCACCTTTTTTTCCAGAAAAGACACAATCTGTACTTATTTGAATAATTTTAGTATTGATATCTTCTGTAACTTTCTTCAAATACTGAGGTAAATAACTATTGATCAGTACTGCTTGATCTGGATTCTTATCTGCAAATTTATTCAATAGACCAATTGCATTAATAATAAAATCAAACTTACCTTCATCAACAATTTTTTTTAAATTTAAGAAATCTTGAATATCACCAACATAATACTGATCAAGAACTTTTGCATCTGTACGAGCAAAACCGTAAACATCATGCCCTTGTTCTTGCAAATATAAAGATATAACATGACCTGCCATGCCATTTGAACCAAGAACTAATACTTTAAAAGACAAATTATTCCCTCCATTTTGTTAGTTCATCTTGCACATACGCTAGCGCCAACAACTTCTCCTTAATTTCTTCCACCGTCAAACGCGTCGTATTGTCAGAATTATATTCCATATCCTTAGACAACTTCTGATCACCTAACTCCATATACTTATCGTAATTCAAATCACGAGTATCCGCGAAAATTCGATAAAAATTACCCAAATCCTCCGCCACCGCATATTCCTCACGTGTCAACAAAGTTTCATGTTTTTTCTCCCCGTGGCGCGTCCCAATCACACGAACATCGTTCTTTACATCAAACAATTCCTTCACCGCTTGCGCCAAATCTCCAATCGTTGACGCAGGCGATTTTTGCACCATAATATCGCCGGGCTTCGCATTTTGAAAAGCAAATACCACCAACTCAACCGCCTCTTCCAAACTCATTAAAAAACGGGTCATCGCAGGATCGGTGATCGTCAATGGTTGCCCTGCCTTGATTTGCTCAATAAACAAAGGAATTACTGACCCACGCGAAGCCATCACATTACCGTAACGCGTCCCGCAAATTACCAAGCAACTCGCATCCACCACTTTTGACCGAGCTACAAACGTTTTCTCCATCATCGCTTTGGAAATCCCCATCGCATTGATTGGATACGCCGCTTTGTCCGTCGAAAGACAGATTACCTTTTTTACTCCCATAACATTTGCTGCTGTCAATAAATGATCCGTGCCCAAAATATTCGTTTTCACCGCTTCCATCGGGAAAAATTCACAAGAAGGAACCTGTTTTAGCGCCGCCGCATGAAACACATAATCCACCCCGCACATCGCGTTTTGAATCGACGCTAAATCACGAACATCGCCAAGATAAAATTTCAACTTCTCATTTTTATATTTCTTTCGCATGTCGTCTTGCTTCTTCTCATCACGCGAAAAAATACGAATTTCTTTTACGTCGGAATTTAAAAAACGTTTCATCACCGCATTGCCGAAAGAACCTGTTCCCCCGGTAATTAAAAGAGTTTTATCTTTAAACATTCTATTCTCCTAAATAAAATGATTTATTATTTTTTGGTAAGAATCTCTAACATCATAATTTTCACATAAATACTTAAAAGAGTTTATTCCCATTTTTTTCCTCTTTTCCACATTTAAAATTAATTCGATATTTTTCATCAAACCACTAAAATCTCCATGTTCTGACCAGAAGCCAAACTTCCCGTCTTCCATAATATCTTTTAAGTCAGTATTACAATCAGTAGCAGCAACAATTGGTTTTTTCATTGCCATATAACCTAGCATCCGCGATGGAATATTAGGGATTGTAAATCGTCGATCTAAAAAAATCATTCCTACATCACAAATTTTTTCTAACTCAATATATTCAAATTTTGGTAATTGAGATAATAATCGAACATTATTTTTATCTGCATTGTTTAATGCTTTTTCTAGTTTATCATATTCTGTTCCAGAACCAACAATCAGAAAAAAAGCTCCTGAAATTTTTTGATCAACAAGAAAACGAATCAAAAAATCAATCCCTTGAGGCTTTCCAAGATTTCCTCCATATAAAAACAAAACTGAATCCTTAGGAATACTTAATTTTTTTCGAACGTTATCAGAATCACTATTGCTTTCGTTATCCACTATTTCAATCGAATTAGGATTTATCTCTACTTTGTTACGGTCTATATATAAGTTATGCTTACATAAATATTCACTATTTCTTTGAGATAAAGTGCCAATATAGTCAGACACTTTATATAATTTTTGTTCTTTTTTTCTGAAATAATTATATAATAATCCTTTTCCTGGAATAAAACCCAAGTCCACAGCACCTTGTGGAAATATATCTTTTAATAATAGATAGCTTTTGGCGTTATCACGTTTTTTAATAAAATGAATAACCTTTTGAAAAGTAATTGGAGGAGTAACATACAATACCAAATCAAATCTTCGATTAGAAAAATGTTTTTTTATTCCCACGATGAATTGATTCTCTACTAAAAGAGTAGAAATTCCTTTTTTAATCTTATTTGTTTTTTGAATATTACCAATTCTTAATTTCAAGATTTCACAATTCTTTGAAATTTCTATAATTCGCTCACTTTTGCCCTTCCTTCGCTCAATTGGAGAAATAATCGAAACTTCATGATCATTTTTTACAAATTGGCGTAACAAATCTGTATAAATATTTCGTTCATCTAAACTTTCAAAATCTAACAATGATAAAAATAAAACTCTCATATGATAATATTCTCAATTCTTCCCATTAAAAAATTCTGCTGTTGCGCACTTACCATCCGAAATCCCTTCGCAAAGAAAAACAACTTTTACTGTTAAAAAAAATATTTTCAAATCCTGCCAAAAACTTACATTACTTACATATTGCACATCATATTGAAATTTCTCTTGCCAACTCATCGCATTACGCCCACTCACTTGAGAAAGTCCTGTCAATCCTGGTCGGACGTCATGGCGTGTTGCTTGCTCAGGAGTGTAAATTCTTAAATACTGCTGCAACAGCGGACGCGGACCAACAAACGACATCTCACCTTTTAAAATATTGATCAACTCAGGCAATTCATCCATACTTGTTGAACGAAGAAATTTTCCAAATTTAGTCAATCGCTTTTCATCTGAAAGTAAATTACTATTAGCATCACATTCATCTATCATCGTTCGAAATTTATACATTTTAAACAGTTTTGCATTTTTCCCTGGTCGTTCCTGCACAAATAAAACTGGAGTACCCAATCTTACCCTCACAATCAACGCAATCACCAACATCGGAACAAGCAAAACAATTAAACCAATTATTGAAAAAATAATGTCCAATATACGTTTTATAAAATAAGTATAAAAACTATTTTTCCTTTTACGCATAAACAAACACCTGGCGTATCACTTCAACTACTCGACTTAAATCCTCATCCGTCATCTTTGTATCACTTGGCAAACAAACACCTGTTTCAAAAAGACGTTGAGCAACATCTCCACCAATGTAATCATAATCTTGAAACACTGGTTGCAGATGCATCGGTTTCCAAATAGGACGGCTTTCGATATTGGCTTCCTCTAGAGCCTCAATAACCATCCTCGGCTTAAAAGGTTCAGACAAAATAATACAAGTTAACCAATAATTTGGCTGATTCCAATTATTTTCAGGCATAAAGCTAATTTCTTTAATATCTTTCAACGCATTTTTATAAAAATTATAAATATAACGTTTCTTTGCAATGCGTTCATTCAGCACTTTCAGCTGTCCACGTCCAATTCCAGCAACCACATTACTCATACGATAATTATATCCAACCTCTTTATGTTCATAATGAAGTTCTGGTTCACGCGATTGCGTTGCCCAAAAGCGAGCTTTCTCTACTTTCTCCTGATCATTTGAGACAAGCATCCCACCACCAGAAGTTGTGATGATTTTGTTTCCATTAAATGAATAAATGCCATATTTCCCAAGTGTTCCTGTATAAGAGCCTTTGTACATTGTACCCAAAGATTCCGCTGCATCTTCAATCAAAGTAACATTATACTCTTCACAAATGGATAAAATTTCATCTAAATCCGCCGATAAACCATAAAGATGTACAACAATCACTGCTTTGGTGTCTGGATATTTTTTTAGAGCTTCTCGTAGCGCTTCAGGGTCCATGTTCCAAGTTTTCTCATCTGAGTCCACAAACACAGGTATAGCTCCCTGGTATAAAATAGGATTTGCCGTTGCCGAAAAAGTTAAACTCTGACAAATTACTTTATTACCATGCATAACTCCTGCCGCCTTTAACGTTAAGTGAATTGCTGCTGTTCCGCTCGAAAGTGCAGCTGTATGTTTAATTGTAACATAATTTGCCAATTCTTCTTCAAATTGATTGACGTTATTTCCAAGAGGTGCAACCCAATTGGTATCAAAGGCTTCTTTCACATATTTTTGCTCATATCCTTCCTCGCTCATATGCGGAGAAGAAAGTAAAATTCGTTTTTTCATTAATATTTCCTTTTTCTTTAAGGTTTATACTCAAATTTAAATCCATGAATATCCAAAAATGGTTGCCAATTTTTATAACTAACCGCCCTAATACGTCGTTGAACCTCATCATCATTCATTTCTGGTGAAATGCGAAACAATTCATTGAACTCTTTTCTTGTAAACGGCTTCCTAGTCCATGTTTCATTTGAAATAGGCAGTTCCAAACCAAGCACAACTTTTGACATTATTTCATAAAGTAATACCAACTGATTATCATACGTTTTCTGAAGAAGCATCTCCACACCATCATTTGGTAAAATTGGAAACCTTTTTACAGCAATAATAGATCCAGAATCTATTACTTGATTCATATGATGGCATGTAACACCATATTCTTTTGTATTTTGGTATAATGCAAAATTATTACAACCAATACCAGGGAACTCTGGACTCGCTGGATGAAAATTTATTGCTGCTTTTCTAGCTCTTTTAATCAATTTTTCAGGAACAATCCATCTAGATAGATAAGAAACAATATAATCTCCTGACCAATTATCAAGCTCTTGCGGCTGTACATCACCCCAATCACCTAAAAATGCAACCACAGAATCAAAATTCTTTTCTAAAAATTTAAGTGCCTTTTGACAATGCTCATCCTTTTTCTTTCCTAAAAATAATATCGATAAGTTCATTACGCCACCAACCTTTGTAGGTTAGATGGCATAACCACAAAAATTAGGGCGTTATTTTCCCGTTCGTTCGTTCGTTCGTTCGTTCGTTCGTTCGTTCGTTCGTTCGTTCGTTCGTTCGTTCGGTCGTTCGTTCGTTCGTTCGTTCGTTCGTTCAAATTATCAGCACCAACTGCCAA
>JAIROC010000634.1 GCA_031257735.1 Bacteroidales bacterium
TAATTCCCTTGTTAGATTCCAATGTTGCCGTGTCGTTTGCCCAACTACTGCCGTTGTAAGGATTTAAAAATTGTGTCAATAACGCGTTTGTGTTGACCAAAGTATGGGCTTCAGCAGGATGTTCTTCAATAACCTCACCCGACGCATTCAGTTTTTTCGAGGTACAAACAATATCAAGCGTTGCCGCAGTGGGATTTTCAATCATTGCCCGACGCAATTCGTGTCCATCATTATTAAGGGCGTGAATGGTACGGAAGAGCGGATTACCGGAACTGTTTTTCGCATCAATAATTGTCAAATGAACAACAACATTCGGATCCGTTGAGGTACCGGAATTTAGATTCATGTAATAATAATCATAAATCATTCCGCCGCTTGTTGAACCGCCGCACGACGAACAACCCGCATTAACATATTCCGTTTTAACAAGACCAAGATAAGGATAAACAGGAATTTCCGAACGGTCAGTACCGCCGTATTTACTTTGTAAGTTTTCATTGCCCCATGCTGTTGAAATATTAGAACCGGTATATTGGTCATAATTGTAGTACACAAATGAACGCGACGCATAACTGCCGACAGTGTTACCGCCGGACAACGTTTCATAATCGTATCGCTGCATTAAATTTTCCGGAGAAGTGATTTCAGGATTCGCCTGCATGATACGCTCAATCGCATCGGCTTCATAAACACTTTTTAACTGATAATAACCATCATATTCGTAATCATAACCGCGATATTGTGTATATTTATGTTCCCACGTAACACCATCAGTCAACAATTCCGAAACTTTTACCTGAGCAAGATCACCGGGATAACCGACTTGATCATAGACATTACTGTAATCAACATAAGTATAACTAACCTCTGCAAATTTTATCGTGCCTTCGTCCTCCGGTGAACCGTCAAAGGCTTCGATCTTGCTCAACATTCCGCTGGCGTAACCCGTATTGTAGTACGAATATTTGATAAAGTATGATTGAGGAGACGCCGTAACAACAAGCGATAATCTCGCTTTATTGTTGTAAAAATAAGTTTCGCCGCTTAATCCTTGAGTCAAATAAGAAAGATTCATCCGTTCCGACAGAGGAATAACTGTACTTTGTAACAAAAGAGTTTCCGTTGAATTTTTCAGAGCGTTGTTGGGTCTTGTCGGTTGAGTGGTATTCATCCAAATAGTTATACAGTTACCATAATCTGCATGAACAATTTGTTGTCCAGATTTATCGTACCATAAGTAAACTGCTCGACGCACAAAATTACTACATCTATTATAATATTGTATCGAATAGAGAATAATGAAAAAATTGCAAATTGTTAATTGGTGATGATTCATGGTCATTATCTAAATTTATTTTGAACAAAAGCCGGAATAAAAATAAAACTTCATCTCGAATTTCTTGAGGAAAGGTTTCATCTGCCAATCATCAAAGTGGAACGAATTTAATTTGTCTTACCGGATTATCAATGATCAACCTGCGGTTACAGTATGCGCATACCGTACCAGTAATTTAGGCTTTTTCAAATTTGACAGTTGCCCTGTTTCAATAACTCGACGGTAGCATGTTTTAGGTAACAGTTTTGAGTGAGCCAAATACAACCGCCTCGGAATTCATTCCCGAACAAACAACACGATAACATGAACACAAAAACACAATGATAATTGTACAAAAATACAAAATGCTCATTGGGCGCACTCACAAAACATTTTGGTAAAATAGTACCCAATTTTTGACCTTTCAGAGCTACTTGACGCACTTAGAACAGTTATCGGACAATCGCAGTGAAAAATATTGTAAAAGATATTATTGACATCTGAATAGTGCCATAAAAGGATATAAATAGCATTACTAAAGTAATATTATAAAATTTAATTAAATTTTTGAAACGAAATAATACAGCAACAATGAACACATCTCCCGCCAACATTGTGGAAGTGATAAGTAAATTATCAATACGATGAAACCTTTCCATAGAAAAAAATCTATACCAAAGTATCGTTTTAAGAAAAACAAAAAATACTAACATAATAATAATAAACAGTGACCATTTTCTCTTTCGGATTTTTTCTCTAAAAATAGGAATCAATGACATTAATATTATCATCATTTTTAATATTAAATCAATATTGTAACTAATTAAATTCCTTGGTACAATACGAAAGAAAATGTCAATAGGATAAAAAAAATAATGAAGTAATTCATTACGAAAAACCGTAGGCTGATAGTAATTAACCAATCTGCTAACAACATTGATTTCGCAACTAAATACAAAAGATCTTTCTGACATAAATATTGTGGTATCAATCGGATAACTATTAAATCTGGACATTAGTAAATAAAGAAGAATATATATTCCTAAATAATTTACTACATAACCGAAGCCAATCTTTATAAAACTTGTAAGAGTCCAGTTGTTAAATATTGGCATTTTCAAATTTCCCTTCTTGTCAATAAATTGGTAAAGTACGGTTTTATAACATTATTTTTATGACTTATTATGGCTTGTGGATTACTTTGCCTTACAAGCGCGTTCCCATACTTTGTCTGGACCTCTAGCTGGTATGCTACTTTCAGATGTTTTTGTACCACCACTAGAAAGAACAGTTGTTTTTGTTGGAGGAGTGGCGTTAGGGTTACCCGGTCCTGTCCATACTTTTTTTTCTGAATCCCACTTAAAGCTAACACATCCCAAAATTTTCTCTTCTATTTTACCTGCTACGCATTTTGTACATTTAGCACAAACAGTATTATACCAAACGGACGCCCCACCTCCATTCGGTGCATCTCGCATATTACAGGGACCACTACTCTGTCCAGGATAATCAGGAAATTTTTTACCCCTATTGGATTCATCTTTATGACCATCAAAAAATGGAGGTAATCCTGCAGGATTATACCACTCACCAGATGAAACGGCTTGAACAAGTGATAGTTTATCGCCGGGGCCATCACATTCACCTTTAGGAGGATTGTAAGTTATATCATAACAAGGTACCGTTTGACCTCCTGCTCCCATAACCTGTGTTGGAGGAACATCACACATACGAATTTTTATATCAAAAGTTCCAACAGGGACCAGACCAAAAATATCTACGTAGACAAGTGGTTTATTCATTACATATACATATAAACAGTTGTCTCCATTATCATATTCAACCAGGTCTCTACTTACAAACCTTCCCAGACCGACATGATAAAACCTATTCCGATATGACATCAATTCTGTTTCGGTATCCAATACCTGGCCTGTGAAAGTCCTATTCCAATTATAATCCGAACCGTTTTTCACACTAAAATTATTGTCCAACCAAGTGATTTTACCAAACGCATCATATTTCATTCGTTCTACAACAGAACCTATCGAATCACAAATCGCAACAACATTCCAATTTGGATCCGCTAATGAATATAATCGTTCTTCGCCTTTTTCACGTAAGACTAAATCATCAATATATCGTAAACCCCAAACGTAACTTGTTACTTGATTGTTCGTAACAGATTCAAGTTCTTGCCATTTTTCATTGAAAAATGATTTTGTAATAGTCGAACCGACAGTCTTTTTGATACGTTGGTTTAAGCCGTTGTATTCATACGTTGCGATTAAATTATCGCTGGAATCTCTGACTTCGACTAAACGGTTCCACGCATCGTATTTTCCTTTTAAGCCGGGCATAAGAACCATGTT
>JAIROC010000007.1 GCA_031257735.1 Bacteroidales bacterium
TTCCAAAGTACCTTTTAATGGGAAAAAGTGTTGGTTTAGGTGAACTTGGTTCTTTGCGCCTGTCTCTTTCGAGTGAAGGCGTGGAAGATCCTAAAGAATTTACCGTAGATATGATTAAAGGCGCAAGAGTAATTTTTACGCCGAGTGTAGAACTGAGACATGCAATAGAAAATATAAAATTTGAAAGAGAAGAAGAATAGGGGGGTAATTACGATAATCATTTAATTAAAATATGAAGAGTTATTTGTTTTTACTTGGCGCTATTTTATGTGAAACTGTCGCCACAACATTTTTGAAGAAAACAGAACAGTTTACTAATCTCATTCCTACAGTTATTTTTATAATAGGAATGGTGTCTTCTTTTTATTTGCTGTCATTTGCCTTGAGAGAAATTTCTGTAGGTATTGCTTATGCAATATGGTCGGCGGTAGGAATTGTACTAATTTCAGTGATAAGTTATTTTGTGTACAAACAACATCTTGATTTTCCTGCTATATTGGGAATTTCCTTGATTATTATCGGCGTGATTGTTATTAATTTATTTTCTAAATCAACCGTCCATTGAAAATAGTTATGGGTTATGAGTTATTTTAGTTTGACAACTCGTAATTAGCTACGCTGCTCTCCGCTTCGCTACGGGTCAACTTATAACTCATAACTCTATACGGGGTTGAAATGGAAAACGTATTAAAAATAAATGCAGGCATAGCCTGCTCGGATAGAGCGAACGAGGTAGAACCTCGTCCGAACGGGGGCGATTAAACGTATCGAAAAAAATAAAATAAAATGTATAAATCAATTACCGAAACGTACAAAGATTATAATATTATGAGCGCATTGGTTTTGAGGAATTATTTATATCAAATGTAAGAAATGTTTTCTAATCTTCTCATACATTCCGACAATATTGTTGCTCTGAATTACCTTTTATCCAACGGATTGAAAGGAAAGATTGATTTAGTGTATATCGACCCGCCCTACGCCACAGGCGGCAATTTTACAATTACCAATGGTCGCGAAACAACCATAAGTAACTCAAAAAACGGAGATATTGCTTATTCGGATACACTCAAAGGAACTGATTTTATTGAATTCCTGCGTGAAAGATTGATTTTGATTCGGGATTTGTTGTCGGAACGCGGCTCTATTTACCTGCATATTGACTACAAAATCGGACATTATGTAAGGGTAATGATGGATGAAGTGTTTGGCATTGAAAACTTCAGAAACGATATTACAAGAATAAAATGCAATCCAAAAAATTTTGACCGCGTGGGTTACGGCAATATCAAAGATTTGATTTTGTTTTATTCAAAAACCACCAACCCGATTTGGAACGAGCCGCGCAAACCATATACCGACAAGGATTTGGAAAAACTTTTTCCTAAAAAAGACAAAAATGGACGGAGATATACCACCGTTCCCATTCATGCGCCGGGTGAAACTGAAAACGGCAAATCCAATCAGCCTTTTAAGGGGATTTTTCCTCCCACAGGAAGACATTGGCGTACCGATGTAGAAACTTTGGAACAGTGGGACAAAAATGGTTTAATTGAGTGGTCGTCAAACGGAAATCCGCGAAAAATTATCTATGCCGATGAACGAGAAGGTATGCGCGTGCAGGATATTTGGGGGTTCAAAGACCCCGCAATATCCCGATTATCCGACAGAAAAAAACGCTGATATGCTGGATTTGATTGTAAAAACTTCGTCAAATGAGGGTAGTCTTGTTTTAGATTGTTTCTGCGGTTCGGGAACAACATTAAAAGCAGCACAGCTAAATAACAGGCAATGGATTGGTATTGACCAATCGGAATTAGCAATACAAAGTACAAAAGAAAAGATTAAAAAAATTGAAATGAATTTGTTTTCAGGACAAGCAAAGTATGATTTTCTGAAGTTGAAAAAAAAAGCTCTATCAATTTCGGCAACTATTCCGTTACCGAAAGAATGAAAGTAGGTTTTGCCGATCTTTCAGGGATTAGTTTTTAGAGCGTTACGTTACACAGAGCGTTACCTGTGCTATTGATTTCGGGCTTTCAGCCCTTTATCGTTATTTTCCCAATTGTTCATTGTTCATTGATTTCATTTTCAATTTTCAATTATCTGCATTATGGTATCGGATTTCAATATTACTTATTTGGGCAACAGACATTTCTATATAAGAATGTATAGAATATTGCCATCCATCAATAAAATAAATAACATCACAATTGACCAGCAATTCTATTCGTTTTGCGGTATTTTCACTGTTAGAAGCGACAATTGAAATACCTTTTTCAGCCTGTGATTTTTTTAGTTTTCCCAATTCCAATACTGATAATTGTCCTGATATATACATTTTCATAGATTAATATTTACACCATTCCTCTTTATATAAACGAATACATATTCAGTGCCAAAATAAAAATTTACTCATTGTAGAGATTTTTTTTTCATGCTGACAAAAAAAAAAGCATATCGTATAATTTTACTATTATGTTTTGCGTTAGAAGTCCAAATGTTTTTTATGTCAGAATACAGCTTATCTATTTATTCATTTTCATTCATTCAACAATAATTTATTATGGAAAGAACAACAGTAAAATTATATTCATTTTCGTTTAGAGAAATAAGGACTTATTTATTTGCTACATTGTTTATTATAGGAAATATTGTCTTACCTCAACTGTGTCATTTGCTTCCTAATGGAGGATTAATGTGGTTACCTATTTACTTTTTTACACTCATAGCCGCCTATAAATACGGTATAGGAGTAGGATTATTAACGGCAATTTTATCTCCATTGATTAACAGTTTATTTTTTGGGATGCCGCCCATACCAAGTTTACCAATCATATTAACAAAGTCAATATTATTGGCGGTTTCAGGGGCTTATGCAGCACATCGTTGGGGGGGAATTTCATTTTTGGGGATTTTCTTGGCAGTGTTGGCGTATCAATTTGTCGGATTAACAGTAGAGTGGGGGATTACAGGGAATTTCTTCCATGCATTACAAGATATTCGGATAGGATATCCCGGACTGTTGGTGCAGATTTTGGGAGGATATTTATTACTGAGACTGATTGCCAAACTGTAACCATGAAAAATAAAACATTTGAAGAAGTAATGTTTCGCTTCCGAAATATTGTTTTTACGGAGACATTTGATCTGATTGTAGCCATTGCTAACGGAGGAATTATTCCTGCCGCTATTCTCAATCAACGATTAAATATCAAAATAGAGTTATTGCATATCAATCTACGAGACCAAAATCAAAATAAGAAATATGATTTTCCACAGTTAATGTATCCGATTAACTTTGAATTTGCAAACAAAACGCTCTTACTTGTGGACGACAGAGTGAAAACAGGTGCAACATTTCAATTTGCTTTCGAATTACTTCAACAAGCGAAAATAATAAAAACATTTGCCGTCAATGGAAAAGCAGACTATAAACTGTATGATGAAGATTGTTTTAGATTTCCTTGGATAATATAATTAACAATAATAATTCAAATAAACATGGATAGAAGAGATTTTTTAAAAGCCTTAGCTGTGAGCGGCGTTGCTTTTACCCTCAAATTAAATGAAGGGATGGATATTTTCGCTCAAACAATAAAAACTACTGCAACAGAGAGACCTGTAGATTTAGTCGCCGTAATGGGTGGAGAACCTGATGCCATGTTCAAAAAAGCCATTACTGAAATGGGCGGGATAGGCAAATTCATCAAAAAAGGATACAAAGTTGTGGTAAAACCTAATATCGGTTGGGACAAAGTTCCTGAATTGGCGGGAAATACCAATCCGAAATTAGTAACGGAAATTGTACGTCAATGCATTTCAGCAGGAGCAGAAGAAGTTGTCGTCTTTGATCATACTTGCGATGATTGGGTGAAATGCTATAAAAACAGTGGCATCGAAGCAGCTGCAAAATCAGCAGGAGCAAAAGTCTTACCTGCACACGAAGAATCATATTATCAAACTATTTCATTACCACAAGGGAAAAAACTGAAAACAGCTAAAGTTCATAAAGCTATCCTTGACTGCGACGCATGGATTAATGTTCCTGTATTAAAACATCATGGGGGCGCAAATATGAGCATTTCCATGAAAAATTTAATGGGAATTGTTTGGGACAGAAGAATATTTCACAGTACCGATTTACAACAGTGTATTGCTGATATGTGTACACTTACTAAAAAACCTGTTTTGAACGTGGTTGATGCCTATAGATTAATGAAAACAAATGGTCCACGTGGAAAATCTGAGGCAGATGTTGTCCAAACAAAAGGTCTTTTCATATCGCAGGATATGGTTGCTGTTGATACTGCCGCAACAAAATTTTTTAATCAAGTACGGGAAATGCCTTTGGAAAATGTGAAATATCTGGCAAATGGACAAACACTAAAACTCGGAACAATGAATATTGATACTTTGAATGTAAAAAGGATTAAAATGTAAATCATGCTGAAAATATTACGAGTAATTATATCGATTATTATTTTCATATTGATTACCTTTTATTTTCTTGATTTTTCAGGGATACTTCCGTATCAATTACATGGATTGATGCAGATACAATTTATTCCTGCTTTATTGATGATCAATATTATTGCGCTTGTTTGTATTACGGTTATTACTTTATTGTTTGGGCGTATATATTGTTCTGTTATATGTCCTATGGGTGTTTTTCAGGATGTTGTAAGTCGTATTTCCAAGTTTATTAATCTCAGGAAAAGCCCAAACAGGTATCGAAAAAGTAAAAACATTTTGCGATGGTCTATTGTGGGAAGCGCTTTTATTCTTTTTTGTTTAGGGTATACAGTTGTATTAGGTACAGTAGACCCATACAGCGCTTACGGAAGAATAGTTGTTCATCTTTTTAAGCCTCTTTATTTATTGGGAAACAATTTATTGGCAGTTATTTTTAATTCATTTGGCAGTTATATCTTTTACCGTATTGAAATTGTCATGTTGAGTTTCTATTCTTTTATGACGGCGATACTTACATTATTTCTTGTGGGAATTTTAGCGTGGACAAACGGACGATTTTATTGTAATACAATTTGTCCAGTGGGAACAGTGCTTGGATTTATCAGTAGATTTTCTTTGTTTAAAGTACAGATAAATGCAGATAAATGCAATCATTGCGGTTTATGTACAAAAGGGTGTAAATCATCATGTATAGACAGTAAATCAGGAAAGATAGATTATAGTTGTTGCGTCGATTGTTTTAATTGTATAAATATTTGTCATAGAAAATGTTTATCATTTGCCATTTCCCTGAATAAAAAGAGACAAAAAAACAGTCTTCCTTCCGAAATCGACAGACAAAAAAGACAATTCTTATTATCAGGACTTTCAACAGTCATAGCCATTCCTGTAGCATGGGCGCAAGAAACAACAACAATGCTAAAGGGAAAGAAAAGAACTGTACGGGAAACGGCAATCAGTCCACCGGGCGCAATTAGTGCGGATCATTTGCTTAAACATTGCAGTTCATGTCATTTATGTATTGCTAAATGTCCGTCTAATGTACTAAAGCCGGCATTTATGGAGTATGGGGTAGGGGGGATTATGCAACCGATAATGTATTTTGAGAAAGGCTTTTGCAATTTTGATTGCACAGTTTGTTCCAATATATGTCCCAATGGGGCGTTAAAATCGTTGTCGGTAGAGGAGAAACATCTCATGCAAGTAGGGCGTGTTGTTTTTGATGAGGATGTGTGTATTGTTTACACAGAGGGAACGAATTGTGGTGCATGTTCGGAGCATTGTCCAACGCAAGCAGTAAAAATGATACCCTATAAAGACGGATTAACAATACCTTATATAGATCCTGATATTTGTGTAGGTTGTGGCGGGTGTGAGTTTATCTGTCCCACACGACCATATCGTGCCATCCATATAGAGGGAAATAAAATACAGCAACAGGCAAAAGCGTTTACTATAGAACAAACAAATGAAAAGGAAATAACAGATTTTGGTTTTTAATTATATTTTACACAATGGGAACATTATTATTTTTAGGCATAGGTATACAGGAAATTATATTGATAGCTCTTCTTGTTTTATTATTTTTTGGTGGAAAAAAAATTCCAGAAATGATGAGAGGCTTAGGAAAAGGAGTAAAGAGTTTCAAAGAAGGGATTAATGGCATAGAGGACACTAAAAAAGAAGATAAAGAGCAAAAAGAAACATCAACTTCAAATTCCGACAGTGAAAAAGAATGAGTAAACAAAAAGAAAAGGAATATACTTTTTGGGATCATTTAGAAGCGTTGAGATGGGTACTTTTCCGGATAATCATTGTGGTTATTGTATTTATGCTGATTGCATTTTTAAACAAAGATTTAATATTCAGCATTATATTAGCTCCACATAAGTCTGATTTTGTACTGTATCGTTTTTTTTGTTACATATCGAAAGAGATTTCAATTCCTGCCATTTGTCCTGATTCTTTTCAAGTAACGTTAATCAGCACGCAATTAGCGTCGCAGTTTCTTGTCCATGTAAAGATAGCTTTTTATGTGGGAGTATTGGTAGCATTTCCATATATTATATATCAGCTATTTCGTTTTGTGTCGCCTGCATTGTATCATAAAGAGAGAAAATATGCATTTATGGTGGTATTGTATTCATTTTTACTGTTTCTGTTAGGTGTTTTGTTAAATTATTTTCTTATCTTTCCATTATCATTTCGATTTTTGGGGACATATCAAGTAAATGAAAACATACAGAACATGATTAATTTATCATCCTACATCAATACATTTATGATGTTGTCATTAATGCTTGGAATTATGTCAGAGTTACCGATTATTTCGTGGATGTTTGCCAAACTTGGTTTTCTAACCGATACATTTATGAAAAGGTATCGTAAACAAGCAATTATAATCATTTTGATTATAGCGGCAATTATTACGCCCACGGCAGATGTTTTTACTTTGTTATTGGTATTTTTTCCGATTTATTTATTATACGAAGTAAGTATTTTTATTGTAAAGAGTACCCTGAGAAAGAAAAGAAATACAATCAAAGCAGAAGAAAAAGAATGGAAAAATCCTTACAAAACGGAGTGAAAAAATGATTTCAGAACTCCTGACGTGAGACAGATACAGGAACTAATAATAAGCGATTTATAAAAACAGTACCAAAAATTGATATTGTCGCAAATAAGACTATTAAAATCGCGACAATCCAATCTGTCTCAAGTCAGGAGTTATGAATTTATAGCTTTCAGCCATTATGGACAAAATGACATTATGAAAGCAAAATTATTCAATATCTCAACAATAATTTATGTTCCGCCATAATTTACGTTATGTCAAATTAAATTTAAAAATCACAATATTAGTAAATTAGATTAAGATTATACAGTAGTGAATATAAAAATTAATCATTTTATAGTGAGTGGAGTATGTGATAGGATTGTGTTGTTCAAGAAGTTATACAATGTTGTAAGTTTAATTATTTTAAAATTATAAAAAATATGTTTTAATTGTATTACCTTTGCATTTGAAAAGTTTACAGATATGGTAAACAAATAAACAATAGTAATCGTTATGGAACAGAATGAGTTAGAAAAAGCAATTGAATTTGTCGAGATAAATATTATGTATCGACGTGATGAATGTATTCCGAATGCAAATGGTTTATGGAAGAAAAAATATGTAGATGAACTTAAATTATTTAAGTTTATCAGATTAGTTTTATTGGAGAATTTGTATAATCGTAAACCGAACGAACAGGAAATTTCAAATTTTATGTTTAATAAAAATAAGAATGAATAATATGGACGAGATGGAAAAAAAAATAATGCAACCTTATGCGTGTAGAGTAACGGCGGATGTTAGAAATCAGTTAAATGAACTGATGGACGGAGGAAAGTTTAGTACTCAAAATCAATTGGTGGAAACATTGATTGAAGCATACCTTAATCCGAAGAAAGAAAAATCGAAAGTAAAAGAACTTGAGGCAATTAATGCAGAAATTACTGCAAAATATGAAAAATTGTTGTCCGATTACGATGGATTGAAGATATTGAGTAATAATTATGTGGAAAAAATTAATGTATTAGTGCAGGAGTTAGAGGCTGCAAAGTCGAAAATTCCAGACGTGAATACGATGGTAATTCCTGTTACAGAGTTTCATAGAAAAGTATTGCAATCTTTGTGTAAGAGAGAGAATGAAAAACGTAAACGTACTGATTTGACACCCGAGATTTTCGTAATGTTCGTTATCGAAGAAATGCTAGTAAACTCGAACGTGTTTACGATAGATGTATTGAGTAGTAGTGAATTAAAGAGAATAAGAAACGAATTAAACGAAACTGAAAAATGATAAAAAATACACTGATAAAGTCATTATTGCCAACTGTCAAGAGATACATTGACAACGGAATGATTGACAAAGAGTTACAAGAGTTCAAAAAAAACTTTGAAAGTCATATACAAGATGTAAACGAAACTGTTGTCATTGTAAACACGACTGAAATCCTACAAAACGGAAATCAAAAGGAATTCTTAAATGTGTGTATCATGGACATTGACAGAAGGTTACGATTAATTAATCAATTTCAGTTGTCTGAAATAATAGAACTAATATTAAAAACGAAATAATATGGGATTTGGTATTAGTAATCAGGATGATATGCTTGGTAAGTATTTGGATAATATGAAGCAACCCAAGCAAAATTATATCGAAGATGAGACTGTAAACAGTGAAAGTATTGATGATGTTTACAATGAAGAAACAACAATCAGTCAGGAAGATGTAAAAAACAAAAAGATAGCATTGGAGGCGTCTGCGTTTACAGCTTCCATTGTTGTCGAAACGATTGATGTCGCTTTTTCGGAACTTGTTGGAACTGTTGCAAAGTTGGACAGTGAAGAAAAAAAGCAACTCAAAGCAGATGAAGATATAAAAGAAACATACAAAGACGCTTGGGCAAATTATCTGAAGGATAAGGGAGGTGAATTATCTCCTTCTATGTTGCTAATTATATTGACATTAGGAATTTATGCACCAAAAATACCACTTGCTTTAGACTTGAGAAAAATCAAAAAGCAAAATGAAGATTTGAGCGAAAAATTAGAAGATAAAGACGAAGAAATCAGGCAGTTACAAATAAAATTAAAACAAGAACAGCAGAAAAGAAATAGAAATGGAAAACAGGCAGGCTAAGACGGATATATATGTTGGGATTAATGGTACGGGAAAAACTTCTTTGTTGAAGGAGGTTATTACGCAGATGAACAAACAGGGACACAGGATATTAATTGTTACTCCTGACAGTTTGGAATGGCGTGAAGTTCCAACAATATCGTATCGGTTAAAACATCATATAAAGACGTATACGGGAATGCGTCGAATTGTCTATTATGATGACTGTCTGTCTGATGTGCAAAAATATTTTTCGAATGGCGTATTGGTGTTAGATGATGCGCGTGATTATATTCAAGCACAAACAGATAGCGTGATGAGATGGTTAAAACTCCGTCGTCGGCAGGCTGGAATTGATTTATTTTCAGTGTTTCACGGATTAAGTCAAGTACCGCCCGAATTTTTTACATTTACGTCTCAAATGTGGTTGTTCTATACAACTGATAATCTGAAACGTAGAAGCGATTGTTTGGAAGAACATATTTATAATGAAATACAGAATGCCAAACAGGATATATTGAAAGAAGTTAATGAAGGGAATATGTATGCAAGGAGGTTAATTAGTTTGGATAAGAGGTTTGAAATAAATAATAAATAAACAAATATGGATACGGAAATTATTAATAATGAGAATTTTATAATAGAAAAAATAAAATCAATTCCGCAAAAATACTATATTATTGGCGGGATAGCTGTGTTGATTTTGATAGTAATGTATGTGGCTTACAGATTCGGTAAAAATGAACGAAAAAAGGTTAATACGAAAAATAATATCTTGCCAAAAAGTCAAGAAAAACAAGAGAATAGAATAGCAGAACAGCAAAAAATTATAGAATATGATGATGCTGAGTTGCCAGATGAGAATGATATTTTTCAAGAGTTTATAGATAAGAAAATTTCTGCAACGGATGCGGCTGAAGTATTGAGAATTAGCAAAAAGACATTTTACAGAAGGATAAAAAAATTCAAAGATGCAAGAAATATTGAAGTCGATGAATAAGAAAGAAATAGCGTCTATGTTCGGATGGTCGTGCACAACTCTTGTGAAGTGGATGAAAACAATACCTGAACTTCAGCCACTAATCAAAAAAAGGGGTACGGGAACATATTTATATACAGAGGCGGAAATAAAAACAATTATCGAAAAATATAAAGGAAATAAATAAATATCTACAATCTTCAATCTTTATTTCATTGTCACATTTTTCTCGTAAGTCGTTATTTTTTAGCGACTTACTTTTTTTTATTTTTTTGTGAATGGTATAAGAAAAAGTTGTATCTTTGTAGCCAAATTAAATAAATAGATAAAATGGGAAAGACGGTATCGAAAGAAAGAAAAAGTGTAAGACGAAAAAACAGTACGGATATATTTTCAAATAAAGTTGCTAATGTTTTGGGGGATTTGTCGTTAAGTCAAAAAGAGAGGGAACAGGCATTACGTAAAGTGTATTATGAAGAGGCAGTTCGTTATAGGGAAAATGCAAAGAATAATTTAAAAAAAGCGAAGGCGGATAATGATGGTAATTATGAAGATAAAAAATATGTAAGAACAGCATGTGGAGTGGCATATAGCGGGTTGTTAATTGTGTTGGATTGTTTATTTCTTTTGAATGGTATTGAAATAACGGAAGGAACGAAAAAAGATATTGTTTTTTATAAATATAATTTAAACAATAAAGTACATACAAATAGAAATTTAGGTGGTAATTTTGATAGTGCGTATGAAATTTTACATCTTTGGGGATATTATGATGGAATTACGCGTAGTAGTGTTGTAAAAGATGGTTTCAAATTGTTAGATATGTTTATCGAACTGATTAATCCGAATAAGTCATAAAAAAAAAATTGTATCTTTGTAGCCAATAAAAAAATTTAAAGAAATGAGTACAGTAGATAAAAGCAGGAAGAGTGTAAGACAAAAAAGTAATGTAGATGTCTTTTCAAATAAAGTTTCTAATATTTTAGATGACTTAACGTTAAGTCAAAAAGAGAGACAACAAGCATTGCGTAAAGTATACTACGATGAGGCAGTTCGTTATAGGGAAAACGCAAAAAAATATTTGGAAAAAGTAAAAATAAACAATAAGGGACATTATGAAGATAAAAAATATGTAAGAACGGCATGTGGAGTGGCTTACAGTGGATTGCTAATTGCATTAGATTGTTATTTAATTTTAAAAGGAGTTGAAGTAATGGAAAGGACGAAAAAAGATATTCATTTTTATCGTGCTAATTTGAATAAACAAAATAGAAAATTAGGGAGTGATTTAGATAATGCGTATGAAATATTACATCTTTGGGGATATTATGATGGTATTACGAGTAGTAGTACTGTAAAAGATGGTTTCAAAGAATTGGATATGTTTATTGAGTTGATTAATCCGAATAAGTCATAATAAAAAAAATACATTATTCATAATATAAATTGATTGAAACATCTATTTTTTAGGTTATTTTGCCGTCTCCTTTATTTCATTTTTGGAGACGGCTTTTTTTATGTTTCTTTGGGAATAGTATAAAAAAAAATTGTATCTTTGTAGCCAATAAAAAAATTTAAAGAAATGAGTACAGTAGATAAAAGCAGGGAAAGTTTAAGAAAAAAAAGTAATATAGATGTCTTTTCAAATAAAGTTTCTAATATTTTAGATGACTTAACGTTAAGTCAAAAAGAGAGACAACAAGCATTACGTAAAGTATACTACGAAGAGGCAGTTCGTTATAGGGAAAACGCAAAAAAATATTTGGAAAATACAAAAGTGAATAACAATGGATATTATGAAGATAAAAAATATATAAGAACGGCTTGTGGTGTGGCTTACAGCGGATTGCTAATTGCATTAGATTGTTATTTAATATTAAAAGGAGTTGAAGTAATTGAAAGGACGAAAAAAGATATTCATTTTTATCGTGCTAATTTGAATAAACAAAATAGAAAATTAGGTGATAATTTAGATAATGCTTATGATATATTACATCGTTGGGGATATTATGATGGTATTGGAGATAGTGTTATAGTAAAGAGAGGTTTTAAAGAATTGGATATGTTTATTGAGTTGATTAATCCGAATAAGTCATAAGAAATTTACATTATTTATAATATCTATTGATTGACCGTTTGCGCCCCCTTGCAGACGGTTTTTTTTTATACTTTTATACGAAAGTATAAACATAGATGGTTATTTACTTAAATATGTGATTATGTTTAAGTTTTAACTATATTTTGTATTGTTTTTCTGTTTAATTTTGCAGCATGAAAAAAATGAGTAGAAAAACAATTATTTCATTGGTCGTAACTTCTGTGGTACTGATTGTTGGGACAGTTATTCTGTTAGTATACAATAGAAGAAAGAAGATAAAAGGAGAGACAGTTGGACAATCTGTTGTTTCTGCTGTATCTTCTGCGGTGAAATTGGGTTACATTAAAGAGTACTTTCCGTTAAAAAAAGGGATGTACGGTGATAAAGTACGTATCTTACAGCAAGGATTACTTTTCAAGGGAATTTCTGTTGGTGTTGCAGGTTCGGATGGATTGTTCGGTTCGAGTACGTTAGCGGGAGTTCGTGCCGCTTTCAACGACCCAAATAAAACGCAAGTTACAGAAACAGAATGGAATGATTTTAATACACTCGTTAGTTCAGCAAGTAATTTATATACAGGAACATAGAATATGGCAAATAAAGTAATATTATCATGGCTTGGAGTTAGTCCAAAGGATAAGATTATCAATGTAGCGTTGATAATTATATTTATTGTCGTATTGTATTTTGGAGGTAAATATTTGTATAACAAGTTGAAGTCTGTGTTTACATCGACGAAAAAAGAATTGACGGAAGAACTTGAAAAAGGTACAAAATTAACGTATTCCGACAGTGAATATCAAAATATGTCGGATACATTATATAGTAGTATGAAAGGACTTGGAACAGATGAAGAAAGTATATATTCTGTGTTTTATAAAATGGTAAATAAAGCAGATGTATTGAAATTAGTTTTAGTGTTTGGAATAAAAGAAAGTGAAAATCTGTCTCAATGGTTAAAAGATGATTTAAGTGGTAGCGGGATAAGTAAGATTAATTCAATTTTGTCATCAAAGAACATAGACTATTCGTTTTGAAAATTAAAAAATTAAAAAATTAAATTATAAAATATTCAGTATGAAACAATTCGTAACAAAAAATGCTTGGTGGTTAATACTCGTGGCAGTAGCAGGAGTAGCTTATTTAGTGTATGAGAAATACGCAGAAAAAGACGAAACAACCCCAACAGCATAACAGTAAAATAAAATGCAAGATAAACAGAACTTTTTAAAAAGAATTAACAAAAATTTAACAAATAACTTTATGAGTGGAACACAAAATGTCGGCATAGCCGTAGAGAACAAATTTAGAGCAAACATAAAAAACGACAACACGAGCGCAGTAACAGTTGCCTTATTTTCAGGTCATTATCCTACGCTTGGATTGACAACAACTTCAGCATCAGGCGCATTAACAAGCGTTAAAGTGCATTATCACGATATTTCAGAATTAACAAAAGCAGGTGTTTCAGTAACGACTATTTTGGATGACGACACTGTTAAAGGTCCAAACGACCAAAATATTGCAATGTCAGCAGCAGACCCTAATTACACAATTAGGTCTTTTCATGAATACATTAAGTTAAATCCTATGATTTTGACTTCAATGACAATTCATGCAAGCAATCCAACCGCATACGGAGGTAGTTTGAGGCTGCAAAAAACCAATCCGTTTAATCGTCCGTCGGAAATTCCTGTGGAATTGGATAAATTCTTTGATGTATCTCAATTTCAAGATAATAAGATAAATATATCTTTTGTCGGAAGTGAGATTGAGGTGGCAGATGACTTGTTAATGACATTTGTCGTGCCCGGCGGGAGCGAGGTTGGTGTAACATTTAGATTTTCTGCCTAATACTATTTTTATTTTCTAAAGCATAGTGCAATAACATTGTGCTATGCTTTTTTTTAAAATTTATGTTAAATGAAAAGAAAATCACAAATTTATACTAATCCGTATTATTATCGACATAATGCGGATGGAGATGATGTGAGTACAGGAGGAACTACGTCTTCAAGTGGAGGATTTTGGGGGAATTTTGGAAACATAACGGATTCACTTGGAAATCTTTTTAAGAATGTCGCAGGCGGTACATCGTCTATAATTGGCGCTCAACGAACTACGACGACAAATGTTAATGATAACACAAAGACAGACAGTAATGTATATATATTTGTCGGAATTGGTTTATTATTATTGGTAATGATTGTAGTGTTTGCGTTCGCTTTTAATAAAAGATAATGGAAACGATTGTTTGGGAGGGAATTGAAACGATGGGGGAAAATCCAGCATCCGTTGAAATGGATACAGGTAAA
>JAIROC010000040.1 GCA_031257735.1 Bacteroidales bacterium
GTTGTTTTTTTGGGGATTACGAAATAAAAGTACAAAATCAAAACGGATTATTGGTCTATAATGTTGATTGTCGAAAACATTCGGCACGGGAACATACTTTTTTAGTTTAACAATTAACCATTATCAATAATATGAGTACACGGATTTGTGCTGTTTCTTTATTATTGAATATTAGGTGATATTAACGTAAAAATATAAAATTTAATTAAAGTTAGAAAAAATACGAGTATGTTCTTTTACTTGCGTTTTTTGAATGTTATATTGATTATCCTCTTCTTTAGATAGTATAAACAGACCGGGCAAGCGCAAAAGACAAAATGATTTAAGATCAAAATCATTATTACAAAATTCGGTAGCCAATAATAGTTCGCCAAATTTTCTCTTTGTTATAGAAAATAATTCGGGACAACTTACTTCAATCATCCAAAACATTTGTGGTAAGAGTTGATTACATTTTGTTATAATGTCAGGTTCAATATTGTTTTGAATTGTATCTAATGATGTACGTAAATGATTAATATATGCGTCTTTTGAAATAAAAACAGAACGCAATACAATACTATTCATTTCTGTATAGACATGAAATAGGTCAAACCAATAATTATCCTCATCCTCATTTTCAATTGAATAATTAGGCACAGATGATAGAAAACCCAGTGCAGATGCTTCAACTTTATCAAAGGATAAGGCAAAACGAGTTGGGCTTATTCCTAGTAACAATCGAAAATTTTTTTGTGTAATAAAATGTTTTGGCAAACAATAATAAGGACCAAAGTTATCGTCGTGCATTATATGAGAACTTAGCCATCGTTCACTGGGATAATAAAATAAAGTATCACCAAAATAACCTCGATTGGAATGCGGAACCCAAGAATATTCATTAAAGGTATGACCAATAATTGGAACAATATGTTTAATACCTTCGTCATGTCCTTCAAATCCGAGTAATGCTGGATTTCCTGATTCAATATACCCATACATTGTTTTCATAAAATCACTGTCTGGTGATATGGAGCAATCTGGATTGTCGGGTACTATTGTGTCTTTTTGATAGTGAAGATTTAATCCTGTTAGAACGTGTTCAATTGCACCATCATTCAATCCTTTACGTGAACCGGCAAGATTAGCGATACGGGAATATGTAATATCACCTTCCGGCAAAATACATGATAGAACGGTACGTAGAGCCACATGAGCGCAAACAAAAGAATGAACGCTTTGTTGAGCGTACAATGTTCCTGTAACTTCAAAATTATTACCTAACGAATTAGTAACGTTGTATGTTCGTTTACAATGGAGAAAACTATTTTGAATAGATGTTCTTGGGGGTGGTAAAACGGATTCAAATACATATCCGATAGAAGGTTCATTTTGGAAATAATCAATTTTAAATACGGCATAACCAATAAAGCTATCTTGTAAAATCTGTGGTGTTTTGTCTTTTTTGAAAAAAGAGAATTTATAAATTTTTGATGTTTTATAATTTTGTTTTGATTTAGCGAGAGCTTCTGTTTCTTCTTGCAAGGTGGAACAATTATCTATTGATATTTCATCAATGAGCATACCTTGAAATTCATGTTTTCTTGCTAATGATAAAACTCTGGATAAAGATGGTTGATGTGGAGATATGTCATTTTTTGACAAAAAATCATTTACAAAAAAGAAATTTGAATATCCTTTTTGACGGGAAGTTTGAACAAATTCTATTTGCTGTCCGATAATCTGACCAATATCTGTGGATACAAAGGACATTTTAAAACTATTGGTAAATACCAGTAAGAGTATTACGACAACGGTCTAATTCTTCATTTCTTTTTTTTATGTATTTTGATACGGCTTCTGTTATTTGTGTGTTATTAAAAGATATTGTTTCTGAGAATTTTTGAAAATCTTTTCCTTCTTTTTTTATTTTTTCTCGTTTTTCTTTTAATTTTTGGAGAGCTTTTCCTATTTTTATGTCTAATTCGTTCATGGTACTATTTAGTTAGGGTGGTGTTGACAATAACTCTAAATACTTCCAAAGTTGGGACTTTTAGAATATATCTAAAGTATAGCATAATAACAAGACAAATACTTTATTAGTTTACTAAACAATAGCAACGTGGAATAAAATATAGCATATATTTTTTAAAAAAACAGAGAGGATAAAAATTTCCCTAGCGTTCACAGGGTGGTTGTTAACATGGATAAAAATATTAGGTCAATTATTGGCAGGTAGGCGACCGTTCGCCGAACGGTCGCGCCGGTTGAGATTTCACTGATTCCAAAACGGTTTGCCCCAGCAAAACGGTTTATTATTGAATCGACGTGTGATAGACAGGACAAACCTTCCTGGTGTCAGTTAAATCTCAACCGGCGCGACCGTCCAGCGGACGCATCGCCTACCTCACAATTTTCTACTTTAATTGACATAATTTAACAACCAGCCTGTGAACGCTATGCTAAGTGTCCTAATTCCGCTTGAATAACAGCCGCCCCCCACCCTCCTTTTTTCCTTTTTAGCTCCTTTTAACGACCAAACCACCTCAGTAGCCCGAATGGTCTCCCATAACCAACCTCATTCATTACTTAATTAAA
>JAIROC010000057.1 GCA_031257735.1 Bacteroidales bacterium
TAATTTTATAGGAGGTAATATTACGGCAAGTAAACCTAATCCTGTGTCTTCTCCACTTGTGATGTGGGAATCTGTGTCGGATTTTAATTCAAAAGATACTATCCTTTATCTCGCAGAAAAAGATTTTGCTCCGGGAGATGAAATATGTGTAAAAAGCGCAAGAAACAGATACCCTATTTGGATTACCAATACAAAATCAGATACATTGCACAGAGATGATACTTTGTATGTTCACGATATTATAACCTCACGCTTATTTTTGGGAGGCGGTCCTTATAAGATAGCCCCGTCCCACACAGGAGGCGTAGGCGCTCCTGTGTTTATGTCTTTAACAGCGCTTAATTATAACGTTAACCAAACATGGAATTGCGTATTTCGTACAAACGATACAACAGAACAGGTTATGGATATGGTTGTTAGTAATGATGGCGATCATCTGTTTATTCTCACACAAAAAGTTTTGGAGTTATCTTCAGAATATTCTCTCTATCGTGTTTCCGGATTTGATCAATATCGTGATGAAGTAGAATTGGATGTCAGGAAAAGTATATATGATGCTACTGCAGGATTTTATGATGCGAATGACCGTCGAATGTTGATAGATGATACACTTATTGCAAACTTGACAGGAGAAGATATTTTATCGATAACGCTGGATCCCCAGAATAATAATAATCTGATATATACTACTAACAATACAGGAGGTGCAAATCCCAGAATTAAAATGATAACAAATGCTCTGACGGCAACTCGTTCAACCGTCGTTACGCAAGATAAAGAAGGAAATGGAATACCTACAGATATGCCTGTTTATACCGCTTTGATTGAAATGACACATGATAATATTGCCTACGTAGGAACGGAAAAAGGTGTGTACATCACAGAAGATCTTACATCAGCAAATCCTACATGGAAATTATATAATAACGGTATCGACATCAATGTTCCTGTTTTCCAATTGATACAACAAACCAAGAATTTTGCATCTACCTACTCCGTAACGCATGATAAAATATCCGGACTTATTGATACCCTTAATTATAATGGCGTTTTTAATTATGGGATAATCTATGCAGCAACGCATGGAGCCGGTATTTTTAGAGATACTTCGTATTGGCAAAAAACAGGATCAAAAACTTTTATCCCGGGTAATAAATATGTAAATAATACATTAAAAGTTTATCCTAATCCTGCAAATACTCACTTTACAATTGATTATGCATTACCATCATCTAATGATAGAGTACAGTTAAACGTTGTTGATATAACAGGAAAGATTGTATATACTAAAAATTTAGGTGTAAAAGATGCTGGAAATCATTCAGAGAGATTGGATTGTTCTAATCTTCCAAGTGGATTTTATTTTGTAAATATGATCATTGGACGACATAATAAAACAGCAAAAATTATTATTTCCAAATAAAAGAAATGTTTTTCAACTTTGATAACCACAGAATGAATAGTATTATGACAAAAACAGCATGGATAGCATTTATATTAGTAATGCTCAATATTAGTTTGTTTGCACAGCATGTTGAAATAAATGAAGCAAAAAAGATTGCGGAAAATTATCTCTCAATGCAAAAAAGAACCTCTCTTGAGAATGCATTGGTTATATCGGAACAACATGTAAATTACAGTAAATCGGGAGACGTTTTATCTTATATTTTCAATTTTGAAGGAGGCGGATTTGTTATTGTTTCCGCAGATAAACGTACTACTCCTATTCTTGCCTATTCTCTTTCAAATACATTTTTGATAGATGAAAGTAAAAGTCATCCTGCCTATCTTTTTGTTGAAGACTATGGGAATACCATTGAACAAATAAAAACAGCAGGAATAAAAACAGAGATTTCTCCCAAGTGGAATGAATTAGCCACAGGAAAACAACACAAAGCAATCATTAAAACAGTAGGTCCCCTTTTGACAAGTACATGGAATCAGGATAAATATTATAATACCTTATGTCCTGACGATATGGACGCAGGAAGTACATACGACAATCATGTTCCTAATGGATGTGTAGCTTTGGCAATGGCGCAGATTATGTATTATCATCGTTATCCCCGTAAAGGAAATGGCAGTTCTTCTTATAATTCCAGTTATGGAGCATTGTCAGCCAATTATGGAGAAACAGTCTATGATTATGAATCTATGGCGGATGTTGCAGAAGGATATAGTGATGCTATTGCTCGATTGAATTTTCATGCAGGAGTTTCCGTAACTATGGGTTATGGAGCAAATGGCTCTGGCTCCCAATCTGAATTTGCTCAAAAAGCATTTTCTCAACGATTTCTTTATAATTTACCAGCTGTTATTTATGGTGGAAATAATCCTGAAGATACTTTGACTTGGTGGAAAGACACTATACGACAAAGTATAGACAAGAAATTACCCGTATACTATGCTGCATGTAGACGCGCTAATGTTGATGAAACTGATCCAGATGGATGCCATGCTTTTGTTTGCGATGGCTATCAAATAGATGATACTGATCCAGATGCGGATATGTTTCATTTCAATTTAGGTTGGGGAGGATCGTCCAACGGGTTTTATACTCTTTCTGAAGTTGGAAAAACAGGTCAGGGAGTGTTCACACTTAAGAGTCGCATTATAATAAATATTGAACCCAGGTCAGATACTACTAATTTCTTTACAGGACAAAAGACATTAACAGCTACTTACGGTTCATTTAATGATGGCAGCGGACGATTAGACTACCGTGAAAATACAAATTGTTCATGGCTTATTTCCCCACAAGATGGTCAGAATGTATCCAAGATAACATTAAAAGCAGCTTCGTTTTCTCTTGCAGATGGAGATACTGTAAAAATATATGCAGGAAATACAACATCAGATTCTTTAATAGTAGTTGAACTGACAGGGGATTCACTTCCAAAGAGCATTGATATCAATGCTTCACAAGCATTGGTTGTCTTTACGAGTGATAATGCTTCAAATAGAGATGGATTTACATTCAATTATTCTTCTGAAAAAACATCAAACAATTATTGTTCTAA
>JAIROC010000064.1 GCA_031257735.1 Bacteroidales bacterium
TGAGCGAAAAGATGTAGTTTTCGAGTTCGGGGATTATGGCGGTTGCCGGTAGTGCGAGCATGTCGGTCTGTAATTCGGAGTATCCTGTTCGCTGTGTGCCGACAGGTTGTACGAAGAGCCTGTTCAATACCGTTTTGGGTACGAATTTGGCGTAATATAGAATGAACTGTAATAATATATCCATAATTTCACATTTTTTTTGACCACAAAGTTTCTTTCTTCTTCTTTTTTAACCACAAAGTTTTCTTTTTTTTAACCGCAAAGTTTCACTAAGTTACACAAAGTTTTTTTGCCTTTCCTTTTTTTTGACCACAAAGTTGCACTAAGTTACACAAAGTTTTTGTTTCTTTTTTAAAACCGCAAAGTTTCACTAAGTTACACAAAGTTTTTTTGCCTTTCCTTTTTTTGACCACAAAGGTTGCACTAAGTTTTTTGACGCGGCATAGCCTTTACTCCAATTCGTAAATGCAGGAAAATCGCCCGATTGTTTTAGCCAGACTGACGTCGATACTTTAATGGCTTTAATGTAATCGGCTAATGCAATCGAAGGATGAAGGACTGAAAGGATATGAATATGGTCTTCCTTTCAATTAATACGATACAATACACATTTTTTATTTTGGATGATTCCCCAAATATATTTGTACAGAGAAGATATATTCTGTTGTACAAGAGTTCTTTCACTGCGTTTTGTGCGCAAAATAATATGATATAAAATCTGGGTTGTTGACATATTTTTACATTATTTTTGTGAACAAAGATACGGTTTATTTTTTTATTCACATCGAAGAACATATCGACGACAGAGACCGAAGGTCTCAATATCAATAACCCCCAATGAAGCGAAGCGATTGGGGGGCGGGAGAAGGCGGGAGAAAGGGAATTTTGTCGTACACCCCCCTTTTGAAACAGTCAATATCAATTAAAAAATAATTTCTATCTTTGCGCGATAATTGTATCATAGATATAATATGTAAAACAGTAAAGATATGAATGATAGACAGAATGTCAAATTAGAGCCGAGTATAGGTATGAAAAATTGTGTACTCAAACGGCAACCTAAATCCTATAATAGTTGGAATAGTGCCACAAAAACTAAAAAAGAAAGGTATAAATTGGACATTGAAAATGCTTTTAAAAAATTTTATCCAACACATACGAAGTTAACAGAAGACCTATATGGAATTGTTTACTATTTTCACAAGAATAAGAATGGGACAGATGCAGACAATATTAGTAAACCTATTTGGGATTGTTTAAGCGGATTTTTATATAATGATGATATACAAATAAAATTAAGAACAGCAGGTATTATAGACATTTCTGGTGGGGATTTAAATGTAGTTGATTTTACAAATATTAGTGGAGAAATGATTCTTGAACTAATTGAAGCATTCGACACAACAAATAACTTTACTTATATTGAGTGTGGTTTACTTCATAAATCTATGTATAAGTTTAATATAGAATATCATGGAAATTAAAAGAAAATATTTTGAGAAATACTTGCATTCAATGGCAATTGAGCAAATAGCAAGAGAATATTCCGAAAAAGGATATACAATTTCAATTGACCAAAATTTAGGTAAGTATAAAGCTGACTTAATTGCTAAAAAAGAAAATGAAACTATTGTTATAGAAGTAAAGTCAGGTAAAATGACTCCAGAAAAGAAAAAGGCAATTAAACAATTGGGAGACTATGTTCAAAAACAAGGTAACTATAGATTTTTAGTCGCAATTGCTACACCCCCAAAAGAAAAAAAACTCGCAATTGAAAATATTGAGGAATTATTGTTCGACTATGTTTTATCTAACATGCCAGATGAATTAGATGAGTTGTCAACACATACCCATATCGAAGAAATTTCAGATGTTGATATTGATGAAATTGAACTGTCAGGAAATCTAAACTTTGTTAAAGGAAGTGGTGTTGTCAGTGTCGAACTGCAATTTGGTTCAGATGGAGACCAAGATAGAAATACTGGATTGAAAACTTCCGATAAGTTTCCATTTGTATTTGAACTCACACTTGAAAATAAACAAGAAAAACTTCAAATTGTTGATGTTAAAAAATTTGAAGTCGACACCTCTTCATACGATTAAAAATGGTGCAACATTTGATGCCGCCAAACACCCCGCTATTCACCAACTCGTATCTTCAAATCTCGCAGATAATGGCTTCTATTCGCCATAAAATTTTCCCCGTTTCCTCTCTTTTTCCCCATCAATCCCTCAAAAAAACGAATCTCGGTAGAAATTACAAACTGCAAAAGTACGCAGGGAAGAAATGCGGATATTTTTTTGCGACCAAATGCGGCAGAAATGCGACGAAACGGCTTGTTTGAGCGATAAGGTAATCGGAATCCACAAAGCAAAGTCCACTTTCACGGTACAGACAGAAAAAGTTGGAAGAAATCGGAAAGATAATAGTAGAATCGTGAAACACATTATTTTGATGGTAATTGTACAAGAATAAAAAAGCGATTGTTGCATAGAAAAACATTCATTGTTTTGAAACAGTCAATATCAATTAAAAAATAGTTTCTATCTTTGCGCGATAATATATTGTATTTATTTAATGTAATATGGAAACATTTATCACAAAAATAAAAGTCAATGAATCCAGACGGATTCGTGATTTGGAAATTCCGCTCTGCGACAATGAAAGACAGCATTTGTTTATTACAGGGAAAAACGGAAGCGGGAAAACGGGTTTACTGATAGAAATCAACAAGTTTCTTTCGCAGATAGTGAATGGTAATTATAAACATTACTCCAATAATAAAAGGGGCTTGGCTTATTCTATCAATCAACTGAATCATACTGATGACAACACAGAAATTGGACAAAAACTACAGATTGAAAATCAAATCAAACACAACCAAAATGTGCTTAGAAACTTTGGTGGCGTAGAAATTACTTTTTCAAAATCGGATTTAGAAATCCTTAACCAATATCAGGAGGGTGAATTTTTATTAGCCAACTTTGAAGCCAACAGACAGACCAATCTTTTTGTTCCCCAAGGAATAAACAAAGTGGAATTAAAGCAACGCTATAGTTTGCAAGCGGAAGCTAACAGCAATTTTATTCAATATATAGTTAATCTGAAAGCAGACAGGTCATTTGCGAGGGATGAGGGAGAAGAAGACAGCGCTAAAAAAATAGATGAATGGTTTGACAGACTGGAAAAACAATTGAAATCCATTTTTGACGAGCCGAGTTTAAAGTTGGACTTTGACAGAAAATCGTATAATTTCAATATAAAAATAGATAATTGCGAGCCTTTCGATTTTAATACTTTATCAGATGGATATTCGGCGATTATCAGTATCGTAAGCGAGTTATTACTCCGAATGGAAGCCCGCAATGTTAAGTCTTATGATTTGGAAGGAATAGCGCTGATAGATGAGATAGAAACTCACTTGCACGTCGATTTGCAAAAGAGGATTATGCCGTTTCTTATCAATTTCTTTCCTAAAATACAGTTTATAGTAACGACACATTCTCCGTTTGTCCTTTCTTCCATATCAAATGCAACGGTCTGCGATTTGGAAAATAAAACGGTAATAACCGATTTGTCCGCATATTCCTATGATGCACTGTTAGAGAGTTATTTCATGACCGACAAATATTCCGAAGTCATAAAAAATAAGATAGCAGAATATGAACGTTTATCTTCAAAGGAAAATAAAACGACGGAAGATATTGAAAATATCAATTCATTGTGCGACTATTTCGCCCATGTTCCCAAGTATTTATCCAGGGAACTTTATGTCAAATTGCAACAAATAGCGCTTCACAATTTAAAATGAATTAACCGTAAAAGTAAGATGGTATATCTGGAAAAATCGCAACCTGCTCCGGCGTCTTTGGCTGTAGAGAAGCAGAAAACAAGCGGAGACTACAAAAAAGAAGATGTTTTGGAAAGACTGAAGAATGATTTTAAGAATAAGTGCTATCTCTGTGAACTTAAAGCGCCGACTTCAATCAATGTTGAACATTTTGAACCGCATAAAGGCGACATGGATAAAAAGTTTGACTGGAATAATTTATTTTTGTCCTGTGCACACTGCAATAACACTAAACTTGCTCAACCCAAATACGATAACATATTGAATTGTACAAATAAAGAAGATGACGTCGAAAACAGACTCAAATACATTTTCATATCTTTTCCCATTGAACGCATAGATATTGTTGCTTTGGATGACTCTGCGAAAACTCAAAATACAAAAGAACTGTTGCTGGCTGTCTACAATGGCGCAACTCCTTTAAAGAAGCTGGAATCGGCAAACCTGAGAACTCATATTCTTAATGAGATAGGAGATTTTCAACAATTATTGCTAACCTATTTCAATGATACTGTCTCTGTGGAAGAAAAACGGTTATTGTTATCAAAAATATGTGACCACATAAGTCGCGAATCACATTTTACCGCATTTAAGCGATGGATTATAAAAGAAGACCCAAAACTCAATGCGGAATTTGGAGAGTATATTGATTAGTTACGCTTTTTCAGTCTCATGCGGGTAATAATCCGTTTTAGAGACCCAGATTTTTCCCTATCAAGATTACTTTTATCCGTCCGGCGGGCTTACAAAGTCTTATGGTTACAAGATAGTTACATACTGTATCCTGCGTAAGGCAGTTTGTGCAGCTTCCGGTTTTATTGCAAGGAGTGGCAATGTCGGGAAAACGGGCTAAATCTTTTTTTGAGGCGCTATGAAGGAGTATGTTAAAAATAGGTTATAACATTATCTGCCTGAAACTTTAGTTCGACGTAGTCAAAGGCAGGATTTTCATAACCGCAGGTCAACGACTTGCGGACGGACTCATATTATGTCTGCCTGTAGTCCCCACTTCACCCTCGACCTCGACCCAATGTCACTAACATTATTTATATTTTCCTTTTTTAGTTACCCTTGTGAAATGTCTATTTTTAGTCCGTTTAGGAATTGTTTGACGGCTTATTTGTGTTAACAGATTTTCGAGGTCTTCCTGTAGAGACTTTGCAGAAAACCCTGCCTCTCTTGTCAAGAAAAACAGGGCGATCAGCCTGAGTGCACTTTCGAAAGATATTTCCTTCGGGGGGAAAAGCGGCTTTATCAGCCGCCCCTGCTATGATTTTTCGTACCATATTATATGCTGTCAGCGCTATCCCCAGTTCCTTTTTCAGCATCCTGCAACTTTTACTTCGCAGAACGTTTATATCCATCAGGGTTTTGATTTCCCTTATGCTTATCTCTATATCCCAACGCTTTTCGTATTTTTGGACGATAGAGGCCGCATCTGTTTTTTCATCCGTAAGCGTTGTGTATAAAACAGCTGCTTCCACTCCTTCTTTTGTCGGATATTCATAGCTTATCCTTCTCAAGACCAGAGTTGACGGCAAGGCTGCCCATTCTTCCACGCCTATGTAACCGGGACGGTTGCCCTTTTTTATTCCCACAATCAAATCATTTTCCGTTATTTCCCTTATCACGGTGTAATTGCGTTCCCGTTTGCCCGGAACGATGATATGGCTGTTCTTTTTCAGAACCGTACAGAAATGAAAGTAGGTGTTATACAAATCATCCGCAAGCAGCAGGCTCCCCTCTTCCAGATTCTCCAGCATGGGGATAACGAGTTGAAGTTCGGAGACTTTCCGGCTTCCGGCAGCGTAATCCCATACCTGTCCGCTACTCTGGCGAATCAGTACCTGAAGCAGCGCCTGAGGATAACTCCCGTCGCCTTTTATTACCGGATATTCGCCTTTTATATCTTCCGTATCTTGAAGCTGAAGATAAGTGCCGTCGGTGATAAATGTGCGCATACCGTGCCACTCTTCCTTCTCCAGCGCTCCAAAATCCTTGCTCCTGACGTAAACCAAATCTACCAGCTCCTGCGGCAGGCGTTGACGGGCATTATTGTATGCGACCGTTTGACTCTTTACTTCGCCGGTGATACTTTTACGCAGTTTACTTTTGTATTGCTTCGGACGGCCTGCCTTTTTCGCTTTCAACGAATCCGAAAGCCGCTCTTTTTCCAGCTGCTCTGCCTCTTTTAACTGTATCAGGGAGCTTTGACGCTCGTAATAATACTTAAACAGATTTACCGACGACTGTAAACTCTTATCCTCCTGAACTGCCGTCAGAAGCATCGTAAACAGCG
>JAIROC010000071.1 GCA_031257735.1 Bacteroidales bacterium
ATCTCTCTTTTTTGCTTGATGTGAAAATTTTATTCCTTACAATCATGAAAGTGTTCAAAACAGAAGGAATAAATTCTTCAACAAGTCTTACGATGAAACAATTTGAAGGGAATAATTAAATCAATCATTTGAAAATAAATACTATTGTAGTTTTTGAAATTTTGAACATATTTTATTTATGAAAGACATTGCTATCTATGGTGCCGGTGGTTATGGACGTGAAGTTGCCTGCCTGATAAATGCCATTAATAGAGTCTCGCCAACATGGAATCTCATCGGTTTTTTTGATGACGGACTATCCAAAGGGCAGAAAAATGAATATGGACAAATACTCGGCGGAATAACCGAATTAAATAATTATCCTGAAGAGTTATCCATCATAATGGCTATCGCCAACCCTCAAATGTTGAATATGATTATTAATAAAATAACAAATACTCAAATATGGTTTCCTAATATTATAGCTCCGGATGTATTGTTTTTAGACGAAGCAAATATTTCAATCGGGCATGGTAATATTATCGGTTTTAGAACTGCTATCAGTTGTAACGTAAGAATAGGCAATTTTAATAGGTTAAATACAGATATATTTTTAGGTCATGATGTCGTTATTGGCAATTACAACATGTTTAATCCATCTACTCGCATATCGGGAGAGGTAACTATTGGCAATTGTAATTTTTTCGGTGTAAGCAGTGTGGTCTTTCAGCAAAAATCAATAGGAAATAACACAATCATAGGAGCCAACAGTGTAATTATAAAAAAAACAAAAGATAACACAACCTATACGGGCAATCCCGCAACAGAATTAAGATTTTAATTAATAGATAAATAATAATATGGACATAAAAGAATTTGTAGAGAATTTTGCCTCACAATTTGAGGAAACCGGCAGCAATGAGTTTTCTCCTGTAACTGAATTTAAAACTTTGGAAGAATGGTCATCCCTGATCGCATTATCCATTATTGCTATGGTTGATGAGGAATATGAAGTAAAGGTAAAAGGCGACGATATTCGAAATTCGACGACTATAGAAGATTTGTACAATATTGTAAAATCGAGGAAATAATGGCGCTTTTTTCGATACCCAACGTTGAAATAAAAGGAATTGCCTGTTGTGTACCAAGTAAGAAAGAAAGCAATAGAGATATTCCTTTTCTTTCAATAGAGGAAAAAGAAAAGCTAATTGCTTCTACTGGAATTGAAACTCGTCATCTTTCAAGCCCTGAAATTTGTTCTTCCGACTTGTGTTTGCAGGCTGCCGAAAAACTAATCGGCGATTTGCAGTGGAATAAAAATGAAATTGAACTGCTGATATTTGTCACGCAAACGCCGGATTACACTTTACCGGCTACCTTGCATATTACAAGATAAATTGGGCTTAAATCAATCTTGTTATACCCTGGATATCTCATTGGGTTGTTCGGGCTGGGTGTATGGCGTAAGCGTATTAAGCAGCTTATTATCATTAGATTATATGGATAGGAAGGATAAAAAAGGACTTTTATTAGCTGGAGATACTGTGTCAAAATTATGTTCTGTCAATGATAAAAGTTCGTATCCTCTTTTTGGTGATGCCGGAAGTGCAACTGCCATAGAATTTGAAAGTGGTGCAAACGGTTTTCGATTCCATACGGAAACTGACGGTGGCGGATTTAAGACTATTACTGTTCCTGATGGAGGCTACCGCAATCCGGTTAATCTTGATTCATTTTTGGAAAAGGAAATTACAGATGGAATCAGAAGAAATAATTTAAATTTAATTCTCGAAGGAATGGATATTTTTACATTTGGCATCTCAAAAGTTCCTGAAAGTGTGAATAAATTAATTGAGCATTTCGGGATAGATAAAGATTCGATTGATTATTTTGTTTTCCATCAAGCGAATAAATTTCTGAACGAAAAAATAAGGAAAAAGTTAAAACTGCCGGAAGAAAAAGTTCCCTATTCTTTAAAGAATTATGGAAATACATCTTCCGCGACAATTCCGTTAACAATAGTTACGGAATTAAAAAACCGTTTGTGCAATTCGAAAAAAGAAATTATTGCCTGCGGATTTGGCGTCGGTCTGTCATGGGGAAGTGTTCATTTTAATGCAGATAAACTTGTTTGTTCCGATTTAATAGAAATATAATATGTACAATCCGTTTTCATTAGAAGGCAAAACAATTTTAGTGACAGGCGCTTCGTCGGGAATAGGTCGAGCTACGGCTATCGAATGTTCGAAAATGGGCGCTAAATTAATTATTACAGGAAGAAATGAGGATCGATTAAAAAAAACATTTGAATCGTTGTCTGGCAACGAACATTCTTATGTTATAGCCGACCTGACAAAAGGAACAGATTTATTTGATTTAATTGACGTTTTACCGGTTTTAGATGGTTGTGTGAATAATGCTGGAATAACAAAAAATATTCCGCTCTCATTTATTAAAGAAAAGACATTAGAAGAAGTCTTTGCCATAAATACGATTTCGCCCATATTCCTCCTTCAAAAAATAGTGAAAATGAAAAAGATAGCAACCGGTGCTTCTATTGTTTTTACTTCGTCTATTTCCGGCGTTTATTGTTCGGCAGTAGCGTCATCTCTTTATTCTGCGTCCAAAGGAGCTATTAATGGTTTTGTAAAGAGTGCCGCTTTAGATTTGGCTTCCAAACAAATCAGAGTAAACTCGGTAAATCCGGGAATGATTGACACCGATATTTTTAACGAAGGTATTATATCGCAAAAGCAATTAGAAATGGATAAATTGAAATATCCACTTAAGCGTTACGGAAAACCGGAAGAAGTAGCTTATGCTGTGATTTATCTATTATCCGATGCTTCTCAATGGGTAACAGGAAGCAATATTGTTATTGACGGAGGATACACCTTATTATAAACAATGGATACAAAGGTATTTATAAAAGCAATCTCCTATTATTTACCGGAGAAAGTACTGACCAATAAGCAACTGTCTGAAGAATTTCCCGAATGGACGGTTGAAAAAATTGCGGATAAGATAGGGATAAAAGAACGGCATATTGCTTCTGAAAATGAAACGGCTTTAGATATGGCAGTGAAAGCGTCGGAGTTGTTTTTTGAAGAACATAAAACAGATAAATCCACCATTGATTTTATTCTTCTCTGTACGCAAAGTCCCGATTATCTTTTACCTACTTCCGCCTGTATTTTACAAGACCGGTTGGGATTACCGACCCGTTGCGGCGCTTTGGATTTCAATTTGGGATGTTCGGGATTCGTATATGGATTATCGCTTGCCAAAGGATTAATTGCCGGAAATATAGCAAAAAACATTCTCCTGATAACATCAGAAACCTATTCAAAATATCTTCATCCGAAAGACAGAGGAAACCGGACGATATTTGGAGATGCTGCTACCGTTACTTTAATTTCAACGGAAGGTTTTGCCGAAATTTTGAATTTTTCTTTAGGAACCGACGGAAAAGGATGTGAAAATCTGATAATAAAAACAGGCGCTTTAAGAAATCCAATAAAAACAAATCGAATTGAATTTGACGAATCGAACAATCTTGTTTCAGATGATTTTCTTTATATGAACGGATCCGAAATTTTCAATTTCACATTAGAGTTCGTTCCTTTGTTAGTGGACAATGTTTTAAAAGAGAATAATCTACAAAAAGAGAATATAAATTTATTCGTATTTCATCAAGCGAATAAACACATGCTTCATTTTTTAAGAAAAAAAATTAAAATAGAAGCATCGAAATTTTATTATTGCATGGAAAATGTCGGAAATACGGTTTCTTCAACCATTCCAATTGCATTGAAAGAAGCTCAAAAGGTAAATTTATTAAATGGTAGGGTTTTACTTGCCGGATTTGGTGTAGGATATTCTTGGGGTGGAACAATATTGAAAGTCTAATTTACTCTTACAAACAATGGAGAAAGAAGTCTTACGATAGAACAATTTGAAGGAGATAATTCACATAATTATGAATAATAACCGCATCTACCTATCCCTTGCCCACATGGGAGGCGCCGAGCAAAAATATATTCAGGAAGCATTTGATACAAACTGGGTTGTTCCTCTCGGTCCTAATGTAGATGTTTTCGAAAAAGAATTGGAAGAGTATCTGGATTCCGGGAAAAAGATAGTCGCATTAAGTTCGGGAACCTCAGCCATTCATCTGGGATTATTGCAATTGGGCGTAAAAACAGAAGATGAAGTAATCTGTCAATCGTTTACTTTTTCAGCTTCTGCAAATCCTGTTACCTATTTGGGAGCGCGACCTGTTTTTGTTGACAGCGAAATTGACACATGGAATATGTCGCCGGTTTTTCTTGAAGAAGCAATAAATGACAGGATTAATAAGACAGGAAAAAAACCGAAAGCAATCATCCCTGTCCATCTGTATGGGATGCCTGCCAAAATGAACGGGATAATGGCAATAGCGGAAAAGTATGATATTCCTGTACTTGAAGATTCCGCCGAAGCATTAGGTTCGACATATAAAAAACAAAAATGTGGAACATTTGGCAAGTTCGCCTGCCTTTCGTTTAATGGAAATAAGATAATTACGACTTCGGGAGGAGGAGCTTTAGTCTGTCCCACCATCAAAGAGTCCGAAAAAACAAAATTCTATGCCACGCAGGCTCGCGATAAAGCTCCTCATTATCAGCATTCCGAAATAGGATACAATTATCGTATGAGTAATATTTGCGCAGGAATTGGTCGCGGGCAAATGGAGGTACTGAATGAACGAGTGTTGCGTCGCAGGGAAATAAACGAAATATATCGTAAGGCTTTTGAAGATACTGAAGGGATAAGTTTGCAAACAGAGCCGGATGAGGATTTTAAATCAAACTATTGGCTTACGGCTATCATTGTAGAGCCTTCTCAAACAGGAGGGATCACACGCGAAGATATTCGTTTGGCTTGTGATGCTTCGAACATCGAAACCCGTCCTTTATGGAAACCTATGCACCTGCAACCGGTATTCGAAACCTGTCCCTTTTATGGCGATGGCACATCCGGAACATTGTTTGAAAAAGGTTTATGCCTGCCTGCAGGAACATCTCTC
>JAIROC010000092.1 GCA_031257735.1 Bacteroidales bacterium
AATAATAGCTGTATATCAATTAATTATTTTCTTCCGACCACGCCTGGGCGTTGCCCTGTGCTATTGATTGCGGGCTTTCAGCCCTTTACCGTTATTCTCTGATTACAATTATACATTGAGAAAATGAATTTATGAGTTTTCGGACAGACTCTAAATACGATTTCCACTTACAATAACGTCATTCTTTTTTTTTTTCGACAGTATCTTGTAATGACATAGATTAGTCTATCGAGACAGGTTCGATCTATTCGTATGATTTTATAATAGAGTTAAGCATTTTTTCTGTTTTTGCGGCGCCTTCTCCGAGGATAAAACCAATTTGCTGGACTTGTCGTAAATTTTCTTCGATGACTTCTGTAACGCGATGTATAATTTCTTCTGGACGTTCTTCTTTGGAGTGCAGATTACGGAATACAGCTCCTACCATTTTCTTAGGAATTAACTGAAACATCGTAACGTTAATAAGTCTCTCTTCAATTTCAACATCACGCGTAAGTTGCATTTCGTCATGGTTTAGAATAAACTGTATTTGCGAAATGAGTGTATGTGGTAACAAAGTCTTTAGATCCGCACCGATAAGATAGGGAATAACTTCGTGTATTTCCTTAATATCCTCTCCCAAAATTTCAACAAAAGCAGTATTGGATTCTACTATTTTAAGATTTTCATCGCAAAAAACAATACCAGACTTTAACCCCCTGACAAAAATAGAAACAGCTTCGTTTTTGGCGAACAGTAATTCTTTTGTTTCTTCGAGCGCTGAACGAGTAATTTTCAGTTCATTTTTAATCATAGCGAGTTCTTCAATACTTTTTTTGGCGGCATGAGAAGTTTCTACGTTTGTAAGTTGCGTATTGGTAACGCACATTTCCGGGATAGCGATATTTTGAGCAATGGCACGCGCCAACCCTCGACAAGTGTCAAATCCACAAGCCCCACAATTTACCTCTATATTATTATTGCGTTCGGTAATATCGTTAAGGGCTATTTTCATCTCATATTCACTGGGGGACGGTAATTCATATTTCTTATCAAAAAATCTTATTTCCAATTCTTTGTAATGCGAATGCGTGTCAATAGATTTTTCCCATTTGTCGATGTCAAAATTCGACAAACGACGACTGATATAATCTTTTACCAACGCATGACGAACATATTTTTTTCCGTTCTTTGAGGTGCCAGGACCCATAATACATCCCTCACAGAAAAAAAGATTACAGTTTTGTTTCATCATTTTATCAAATTCCAAAAACTGCTCCACCGCTAAAATAGAACTCCTTCCTTCTACCGTAATAGTATTCTCGTTCAACAGACTTGTATCTAAGCCTGAAGCTTCTATAAAACCTTGCGAAATTGGATACATACTCCCTTTATATCCCAAAGGTTCATCAAAATCGGAATATTCGCTAAAGGTTTCATTAATCTTAAATTCATTGAAAAGTAAACGCAATTCTCTAAACGTTAATACGCAATCTATTTTCCCCAATCCCATATAACGGTTTACTTCTTTTTTCGCAGCAACACAGGGGGTAATATGTACCACTTTTAGATTTTCTCCATACATTTTCCGTATCGTTATGGCAGAGGCAACCGCAGGAGATACATAAGGCGCTAAATTACCTAAAAGTTGTGGATAATGCTTTTCTATCAATGATACTATAGACGGACAGCAACTCGTAAGATAATATTTTCCATTAAATTCGTCGTATGTCAGTTTTTTAAATTGTTTAGCGATAATATCCACCCCAAATGCCATTTCATTAACGTATGAAAAACCTAATAATCTTATCATCTTTACAAATTTGCGATAATCGGTAATATCATCAAATTCACCCGCAATAGATGGCGCACATAGCGCTACTACTTTATTCTCTGAATTGAGTAACTGTTTACACTCTTTGGTTGAATTGATATATGAAATTGCATTGTATGCGCAAACTCCTATACACGTCCCGCATAAAATACAGCGACTTTCCTCTATATATGGGTATACGCTATTCTTACGGACATGAATGGCTTTAACTGGACATGCCCTGATACATGTGTAGCATACCTTACATTTACTTCTCTCTAATTGTATGACGTTATCTATCATTTTTCCACATTTTTAATATAAAAATTTGTCCTGCAAAAGTACAAAAAAATTAAACATAAAGCTACAAAAAAGGGACTGTTCCCATTAAGAGAAGCAGTCCCACAAGACATGAAGTTCCTGTACATTTTCTTCCAATTTTTATTTTCTTTCGACGCCAATAATTATTTTTGGCGGAGTGGTGGAAACGGGAATTACTTTCAAGCGGAACGTTCGTTTCGTTTGACAGACACCATCGAAAACGGTATACGTTACAAAACTGTTTCCTTTCGTCACTCCTGTCACTTTAACTGGATTGGCTTGGGGATTGTCAAAACTTATGTTGTTGTTATTTTTTGTCCAGACGCCATTGGGGGTTGTGTTGGTTAATTCTATTGTCTTGCCCTCACAGACTACTGTTTTGCCTGTTATTTCGTCAGGATTGGGGTAAGCCTTTACCGTTATGCTCATGGATGAAGAACATGTTGTTGTTGAATCGTAGAAAGTGAGACTTGCTGTGCCTGCGCTTTGTCCTATTATGCTTCCGCTGTTGATGATGTCCACAATACTTGAATCGCTACTTGTCCAACTTCCATCTTTGTTGGGGAAGATACGCGTTGTTAAGCCCGGACAAAGCTCCTGCAGTAAGGCAGAGGCTGCAGACACGGATTTTATGCTCACCTTTACTTCTTTTCTATCGCCGGGAGCGGTTTCGCAACCATTCGCTAATATGCCAAGATAAAAAGTAGTATCTGCTGTTAAATTAGATGTTGTATAGTTTGCCCCTGTATGAAATGGACTGCTTGCTACTTGTGAAGAATACCATTTATATGTAGCGCCCGAAACACTGCTGCTTGCGGTCAAACTTGCGCTTGTGCCAGGACAAACTATCGTATCGTTTGCTGTTATAGGTACGACAGTAACAGCAAATATCGCCGTTACACTTGTATCTGATGTGATTTGCATCGTACGTGGATTTTGTGTATTTCCATCATTCCAATTCACAAAGTAATAACAACTGCTATTGGGGATTGCTTCTATTATTGCCGTATTGTTTGTACAGTTATTAGCTTGTATTACATTGGCGCTTCCCATGTTTGCATCGTTGCTTTGCAGAGATATATCAAAGGGTGAAATATCTTCTATTATATTAGTGAAAGAACTCCACCCTGTTGCATTTTGATATGCTGTTTTGCTTCCACAAGGTACATGGACAGGAATATTAGTCGGTACATTATAAAAAGCGTTAGTCCCCAAAATCGAAGGTGGGTTAACTGCTTTTACATACATTTCTGTCAAGCTGCTGCAATTGTAAAAAGCATAATCTTCAATGGAGGTAACCGAACTGCCAATCGTTACAGATGTTAAGCTGCTACAATTATAAAAAGTGTATCCTTCAATAATGGAAACTAAATTGGGAATGGTTACGGATGTTAAGCTGCTGCAATTATAAAAATTGTATCCTCCAAGACGGGTAACTGAATTGCCAATCGTTATGGATGTTAATTTGGTACAACTGGCAAAACTCCCTCCCCATAATATTGTTACCGAATTGCCAATTATTACAGATATTAAATTGATGCAATATTCAAAAGTCCCCATTCCCCAAATATCTGTTACCGAATTTGGAATCGTTACAGATGTTAATCCAGAACAATATCTAAAAGCATCATCTCCAATAATTGTAACCGTATTGGGGATAGTATAACTTCCTATTTTACCACCAGGATAAGAATGCAATAGCGTTTGATTCTTATTGAATAGCACGCCATCAACAGAAGAGTATGCAGGATTGTTTGCATCAACAGAAATGTTAGTTAAAGGGCAGCGTTGGAAAACCCAAACACCAATATCTGTAACTGAATAGGGAATATTTATTGATGTTAAAGCGCAGCCGGAAAAAGCGCTCATTCCTATCGTTGTAACCGAATTGGGAATGGTTATGGATGCCAATTTGCTGCAGGAGGCAAAAGCATACTCTCCAATAGAGGTAACCGAATTGGGAATGGTTACGGGTGTTAAGCCATTGCAATATTGAAAAGCCGCGTCTCCTATCGTTGTAACCGAATTGGGAATGGTTACGGATGTTATTTTGTTGAAGTTGTAAAAAGAGTAATTTCCAATATTAGAAACACCTTGTTGGATGACTACACTGATGGTTTGGGAATAATAACTCTGCCAAGGTGAAGTAGTCCTACCAGGATTAGAAGAAGAAGAACTATAATTAGCCATAGCGCCTGAAACGCCATTGGTGGGTTTTATAGTAAGAGTATAATTCGGGGAAGTTCCTGAAAGCGCCCAATCACAAGTACCTGTCGTACCGCTTTGCGCCATTGTTTTATTTACCGCCGAGAGGCAGCAGAAAATTATTAGAATAAAGACATATACATTTTTCATTTAGTTGAAAATTGTTTAATAAAATGGACAAAGGAGGAAGGCACGAAAGGAGGAAAAAGAATGAAAGGGAGAAAGGACGAAGACGCCCAATCAACGCTGTTTGTATGTTTTCGTCCTTTCGTTCTTTTCTCCTGTCCACTCATTATTAATTATTAATTATCTTCGTTGTTTTTTTGTTTGTTGGATCTAGCGGCGAGGTCTGAGGTAGTCATAGACATAGTGAAAGTAGGTTCATTACCGAATTTAGGGTCATCATCGATATGTCTCAGGAAAGCAGCTTTAATGATAAACTGTTTACCATGCGAACCTTGAGGCATTCGTATATCGCTATGTAACTTGGTTGTCAAGTGTCGTACAACTTCTGTAACACCGTCATCAGCCATGATAACAATCACAGCATTTTTGACGCCTTTGGGCCATCCATGCAGAACGGGTCCTGCATTTTCAGCAGCGGATTGGTCAATAACGACGCGAACATAATCTTCATTGAGCGTTTCGACTTTTACTTCGGCTATGATGTCAGTAGGTTCTTTTCTGCTACGATGTCCACTCTGTTCGCCCGGTAAAAGAAATCCAAGCTCATGAACATCAACGGCAGTAATTTGTTCATTAGCATACAAACCAAATGTATACATCTTAACTTCTTTCAGGCACAAATTAACGGCAGCTTTAAGTTTAGAATTTCTCTCTTGACGATCTATGGCAGAGGCAGCAGGCGTATCGCAACGGTTGATGAGTTTCTGTAATTCGTCGCGATAGGTAACTAACTGTTGAAAGTGGATAGGTTTAGTCCACCCATTATCTACATAGACATTTATCAGGTTGTTAATGCAACTGAAACGGTCTCCTATAGACCCATGCCAGCGTTTAACGTGAGCAAGCAGTCCTTCTGTAATGTCGCCATATCCCATCGACTCTAATATAATAAAAGTGGTGGTGTTAGTTCCTGTAAATGGGTGAACAAATGTGTTCAAAATGCAGTTAAAAACTCTGCTTGTGTGGTCAAAAATTATGCTGACCATGTTTCCTAATTTTCTTGAATTTTTTTTCATCTGTTTGTATTTTATTGATTTCTATTATAATGATTAATTTTTATTAGTTTCAATGATTAAAAATTGATTTGAGATTTCAAAGTTATCTTTCGAAGGACAGGTTTCATCCTTCAAAGGATAGGTTTCATCCTTCAAAGGATAGGTTTCATCTTTCGAAGGATAGGTTTCATCTTTCGAAGGATAGGTTTCATCTTTCGAAGGACAGGTTTCATCCTTCAAAGGACAGGTTTCATCCTTCGAAGGATAGGTTTCATCTTTCAAAGGACAGGTTTCATCCTTCAAAGGATAGGTTTCATCTTTCGAAGGACAGGTTTCATCTTTCAAAGGATAGGTTTCATCTTTCAAAGGATAGATTTTATCCTTCAAAGGATAGGTTTCATCCTTCAAAGGATAGATTTCATCTATTGAGAATTTTTCTTGATCTTGTGAGAAAATATTGTTGTCTCTTGCGAGAGAATTTTTATTTCTCAAGAAAAAAATGTTGTCTATGTACTGTCTATTTATTAAAGGTAGTGTATAATTTTTTATCTTGAAATATTCAAAAAATACACACTTCACCCCTGCAAAAAACGATAAAAAAGGATACAATTTCAGCCTGAAAAAGGGGAAAAATAATAACATTTTATCCCTCTTAATCCATTGAGAAATAGGTAATATCCTAACTATTTGATAATCTCGGGGGGGGGGGACCACCAGGCAGTTACACATCGCGCGCGCGCGTAAACCCCCAAACGATACCTGTAAGCCTCCAATCAAACAGAGAGGTGTAGACATATTTCTCTCATCCGAAAAAATCGGTATTTGGAAAAAATTATCGTAAGGTTTGTAGCTGTTTTCTGTACCTGCTAATGCCATTTAGTTTTATCTAAAAAAATTTGCTGCAAAGGTAACACTTTTTTTTAATACTACAATCACTTTTTTTCAACTTTTTTTTCGATTGAGTGATTTTTTTTTTTAGTACGCTGATGTAGAGAGAGAAAAAAAATGAAAAAAATTTTTTACTGTGTGTTTTTTTGTGATTTTTTGTTTGTTTTTTTTCTGAATCAGACTGCGCTTTTGTCTGAATGAACAGAATGAGCAGCTCCCCTTTACCGTCATTGCGGGCTTGTTTGGACGGGTTATTTTAGTTTGCGTCAGCCTAACTCATAACTCGTGTCTGTCCGAAAACGCATAAATTCATTTCTTCAATGTATAATTGTAATCAGAGAATAACGGTAAAGGGCTGAAAGCCCGCAATCAATAGCACAGGGCAACGCCCTGTGTAACGTAATTTCCTAAAAACTAAGTCCCGTCATTAATTGAAGGGCGTTGCCACTGTGCTAATGATTTATGGCTTTCAGCCATTGTAAAAGCGACATTCTTTAATTCTATTTCATGATGGACAAAATGACATTATGAAAGCGTAATTATTCAACATGTCGATACTCCGAACGGAGATTCTAATTATTTTTTTCTGTTTTTACTTGCTGATTGAAAAAAAAATTGTACTTTTGCTGCCGAGTTCATCTCTCATCAGAGAAGGAAATCGAAAAACGCAAGCCTTGATGCTCTGCGTTTTTTGTTTTTTATACCACATTATTTAATTTCATTTTATACTTTTTCATCATCTTATTCCTTGCTTTGTCCTTGCCTTCAAGATAATAAGCTGTCAACAGATAATATTCGTCTTTCTTGCGCATAGGTTCTAAAACAATAACATATTCTTCCACCTTATCATAAATATATGTTCGAGTTCCCATTGGCTCTTCTACTGAGAACACAAACATATTGTCTCTTTTATTTTCTTCAATATGATATTTTATCCAATGCAAACGCACGGAACGTGCCATATCAAACTCTCTTTTGTTCGTATTTTTATCTGTAACAACAGTCGTCAAATGAGTAAATAAACGATTCATTGAGTCCTGTCCATTAGCAGGCGTTGGATTTATTTGCTTACGTCGGAACATAAAATTTGGATTATTAGCAATATCACGGTTGAGAATACCTCTCAATGATTTTTTTCTCTGAAATTCATTCATTGCTGTGAGTTCCAACAACTGATTATATCTTTTAAGTAAATTCAGCGCCATATTATTTCAGTTCAATAAAGAAGAGATTCAACTTGTTATTATAATTCGTTTTTCCCAAATCAGGTATTTGTGCATGTTGCCTTATCTTTTCAATGATTTGTACTTTGGCTATGTTTTTATGCTCAGTGTCATTTACATTGTAGGAAATTGCACCCATCAGAAAATCGGCTAATTGCATAAGCAAACTTTCACATGAACGAATGTTTTGAACATTGCGAAAAACGCCCAATCTGACATTAAGAATTTCCCGTAACTTGCGAACCTTACAAGCGCTCAAAGTGTCTTTAATGTCAAGATAAACATTGTAATTGTAAAATGAATTGATATTATAATACAACAAAAGGTAATACATTTTATAATAAAAGTCATCATTGGTTTGAAAAAAATCCTCATTGCGAATTTTTGCTTTCTCAACGCCAATAGCTCGAAATCGCAAGTCGGTATCGAAAAAATAATCAACCAAATCTATATAGAAACGAATTTTGGAGAGCGATACTTTTGTCCATTTGATTTCATCAACAAAATTATATTCTTTTTTCAGTTCCCGTATGCGTTTGCTGTGGCGATTAACCTGCGGATACGCACAACTAATCGAACCTAAAAACATATATGGTTTGTGGTCATTTTCTAAATGGCAACTTTCGTCGCAATAGAGGTTGAATGTTTTATTTATTATATCGTTCATATATTTGAATATTATTCAATTACTAATACTTTACCATAAGATATGTTCAAGACTATCTTTGTGTTATTTGGTATTCTTCCCATGTCTATTTTTCCTGTTCTATAAACATTGTAATTTATTAAATGTTTTAATAAATTAATGCAAAGGTACACCTTTTTACGAAATTGTAATCCATCATAGAAAATAAAGTCTGTCATACACTAACAGATTATTTAATTTCAATTCTTTGGATTTGCCCCGTTCGGACGAGGTTCTACCTCGTCCGAATTATCCTCGCAGGTTCTACCTGCGCAGTAATAAAGAATACAAAATAAATGCAGGCATAGCCTGCTCGGATAGAGCGAACGAGCTAGAACCTCGTCCGAACGGTTCTACTTTGTCGTTGTAGAGACGGTGCACGCACCGTCTCTACAACGGGGACTTAACCAAGCCCGCAATGACGGCGTCGTTTAGACATTATCGTGCGTCAGCTCATTTTCAATTTTCAATTTTCAATTAAAGAAAAGGGACTGTTCCCATTACGAGAAGCAGTCCCATAAGACATGAAGTTCCTATACGTTATCTTCCAATTTTTAATTTCTTTCGACGCCGATTATTATTTTTGG
>JAIROC010000132.1 GCA_031257735.1 Bacteroidales bacterium
CTACTTCACCTATCGTAACAATATCGAAGTCGGAGAAGCACAAATTATTATTCACGGTAAAGGTAAATATACAGGTACATATACCTCTACATTTCACATAACTAATTGAAAATTGAAAAGTAATGAAACAACCGAAACGAAGTGGAACTCGGCGTAGACATCCCTACCCTTTACCGTCATTGCAAGAAGGATAACGACAAAGCAATCCCTACCCTTTACCGTCATTGCAAGAAGGATAACGACAAAGCAATCGCTACCCTTTACCGTCATTGCAAGAAGGATAACGACAAAGCAATCGCTACCCTTTACCGTCATTGCGAGCGCAGCGAAGCAATCCGTACCCCAAAACGCATTGATTGTTAGGGATTAGTTCCGCTGCTCTTACGGGCGCCACGTCGCTGCGCTCCTTATAATGACGCTTTTTATAAATGCCGTATTATGAGGCATAAAGCGTCATTGCATTTGTGCTTTTGAGAATTAAAACGATTACTCGCAATGACGGCGTTGTTGGAACTCCGAACGAGAAACGGCACATTCGCAATCAATAAATCCCGTAGGGATAACATGTCGGTAGAACGTTGGAATAATCTTCCGATATTGACATATCATCCCTACGGGATTTTATTGACTACTACCACAGAGATATACTATGTGCGGCATAATTTTGCGAGAAACAGCAACGGATGAAAGCCGTAAATCAATAGCACAAGGCAACGCCCTTCAATAATTGAAAATTGAAAATTGAAAATTGGCTAACACAAACAAAAATAACTCATAACTCATAATTGATATAATTGATTACGCCCTTTCAGGGCTTAGTTTTTAGGAAATTACATTACACAGGGCGTTTCCCTGTGCTATTGATTTCGGGCTTTCAGCCCTTTACCGTTATTCTCTGATTACAATTATACATTGAAGAAATGAATTTATGAGTTTTCGGACAAACACTATGTATTCATTTTACGTAGCGCGTTGCGCTAGGCTATTGATTCCGGGCTTTCAGCCCTTTGCTGTCTACATAAAATTACGCCGCACCCGAAGCGAAGCGGAGAGCAGCGGAGCTAATCTCCTGCCATAAAACGCGTTGTCGGATGGGGATTAGCTCTGCTGCTCTCCGCTTCACTTCGGATCATAACTCATAACCCATAACTAAAACAGGGAGAGTTATTTTCTTACTTCTACTTCTTCAAAACCTTCGATGATATCGCCAATTTTGATGTCATTGAAGCTTTCGATATTAAGTCCGCATTCATATCCTGAATTTACTTCTCTCACATCTTCTTTAAATCGTTTTAAGGAACCCAATTTTCCTGTAAAGATAACAATTCCGTCTCGGATGACCCTGATACGAGTATTCCGTTGTATTTTTCCGTCCAAAATATAACATCCCGCAACAGTTCCGACTTTGGATATGCGGAAAGTTTCCCTTACTTCCAAGTTACAAACAATATTTTCTTTGATTTCAGGCGCTTTCATTCCTTCGATAGCATCCTTGATTTCATTGATAGCATCATATATTACAGAATAGGTACGAATGTCTATTTGTTCCTGTTCTGACAATTTTCGCGCACCTGAAGAAGGTCGTACTTGAAAGGCGATAATAATAGCATTAGATGCTGACGCCAACAATACATCCGATTCCGTAACCTGACCTACCGATTTATGGATAATTTTCACTTCCACGCCTTCTGTAGACAATCGTAACAGAGAATCTGACAATGCTTCAATAGAACCATCTACATCTCCTTTCACAATGATATTTAATTCCTTAAAATCACCTACAGCGATACGGCGTCCTATTTCGGCGAGTGTAATATGTTTTTGTGTTCGCAGTCCTTGTTCCCGAATGAGTTGTTGTCGTTTACTTACGATAGATTTGGCTTCACGTTCTTCTACATACACCTTAAATGTATCTCCTGCCTGCGGAGCGCTATCCAATCCCAACAACAAAACAGGACTTGAAGGGTATGCTTCCTGTATCAGTTGATTACGCTCATTGTACATGGCTTTAATTTTTCCATAACTTGTCCCTGCAACAACAATATCTCCTTTTCTTAATGTTCCATTTTGAATAAGCATTTTAGCCACATATCCTCGTCCTTTGTCCAAAGAAGATTCTATGACTGTTCCTGTAGCATGTAGAGTAGGATTTGCTTTTAGTTCCAGCATTTCTGCTTCTATCAGAATTTTTTCGAGTAATATCTCTACATTGATTCCTTTTTTTGCGGATATATCCTGACTTTGAATTTTTCCTCCCCATTCTTCAACAAGCAAATTCATATTTGCCAAAGCGTTACGTATTTTTTCAGGATCCGCGCCCGGCTTATCAATTTTATTTATGGCAAAAATCATCGGAACATTTGCTGCTTGGGCATGATTGATAGCTTCTATCGTTTGAGGCATAATAGCATCGTCTGCTGCAATAACGACAATGACAATATCCGTAACTTTTGCTCCTCTTGCTCGCATGGCGGTAAATGCTTCATGTCCGGGCGTATCCAAAAACGTAATTTTTCGTTTATCCGCCAATACTACTTCATACGCGCCGATATGTTGAGTAATACCTCCTGCTTCTCCTGCTATTACATTGGTATTACGGATGTAGTCCAACAAAGATGTTTTACCGTGATCCACGTGTCCCATAACGGTAACGATGGGTGCGCGTGGTTCCATATCTTCGGGGTTAGAAATTTCTTTTTGTTTTTCTTCCTCTTCTTCTATCCCGACAAACTGAACCGTATAGCCATATTCTTCTGCCAATAAAGCGATATTTTCAGCATCCAATCGCTGATTGATTGCAACAACCAAACCGATACTCATACAAGCGCCGATAATTTTCCCCACAGGAATATTCATCATATTAGCCAAGTCATTAACGGTAATAAATTCCGTTACCTTTAAGATACTTTTTTCTTGTGCTTGACGCTCCTGTTTTTGTTCTATTTCGTGCTGGATAAGATCTCTTTTTTCCCGACGATGTTTAGCGGCTTTTGTCTTTCCAGCGGGCGCCATACGCGCCATGGTTTTCTTAATTTGAATATCTACTTCTTCATCAGTAATCTCAATTTTTTTATCTTTGCGTATGTCTTTCCGTTTGTTTTGATAGGAAAAATTTCTATCATTGTTACGATTTCTATCATTTGTTTTATCAGTGCTGAAAGTCTTGATGCGTTTACGTTTTTCTTTCTTTTCTTCTTTTTCGGGCTTTGGTTTTCCTTCTTTGTCTTTTTTTGGTGCAAGATCTATTTTGTCTACAACTTTTACTCCAGAAAGTTTATCTACTGTAGTCCCAATAAAATTATTTGGTTTCGGATTTTTCTTTTCGACCTTTTTTTGTCTATGTTCTTTTGTTTGCTTCCCTTTATTTTTTACGGGCGTCTGGGTTTTGTCTTTTTCTTTGAAAGTTTTATGTAATATTTTTTCTACATAAAAGCGTTCATTGTCTTCTTTCTCTTTTCGTAATTCTTCTTTTGTCCTTTTTTTCGGTTTTGTTCTGGTATTAATAGAATTAAGGTCTACTTTACCGACAACCGTTGGCGTTTTCAAATTACGAACTGTAGGTCTGTACATTTCTAATTCTTTCTTTGTCTCCGAAGGAACATCTTCTTGTTGTTCATCCTGCTTTTCTTTTTCTACCTCTTCTTTTTCTTCACTTACAGCAATTAATTCTTTTTCTTCTGTTGTTGTTTCTTCCGATTCGATACTGATAGGTTCTTCTTGTTCTTCTGGTATTATTTTTTCTTCCTGTTCTATTTCTATTTTTCTTGTCTGTTTTATCGGTTCTATATATGTTTGTTCTATTTCTGCTACTTGTTCTCTCTGTTCTGTCTGCGTTAACTGTTCGTCTGTTTTTTCTTCCTGTTCTGTCTGCTCTGTTTTTTCTTCCTGCTCTATTTTTTCTTCCTGTTCTACTCTTTCTGTTTTTTCTATTAGTTCTTCAGGTTGATTTTCTTCTTGTTTTTCAGGTTCAACAGGTACAGGTTCTTCTTGTTTATCTATTTCTTCCGTGCTTGTTTTCTGTTCTCTTTCTTCCTGCTCTATAATTTCTGTTTGTTTTTCGATTTCTTGCTCTGGGATAATCGTATCTATTCCTTTTCCTATTTGTTCTTGCTTTTGTTTTTCTGTTAGTTTCTTTTTCGATTTCTTTCTGGTCTTAATAGAAGTCAAATCTATTTTCCCCAATACTTTCAGTTTTGGAATCATACTTATTTCTTCTTGTATTGTATCTGGAATAGATGGTTGTTGTTCTTCTTGTATTGTTTCTATAATAGATGGTTGTTGTTCTTCTTGTTTTGTATCCGGAATAGATGATTGTTGTTCTTCTTGTTTTGTATCTGGAATAGATGATTGTTGTTCTTCTTGTATTATATCTGGAATAGATGATTGTTGTTCTTCTTGTATTGTATCTTCAAGGGATATTTTATTTTCGTCAACTATTTTTGTTTCCTTTTCAAGGACTTCCTTTTCAGGCATTATTATTTCTTTCTCAGGGATAACCTCAGGGGAAGATGTAGATTTAATTGGACCTATATCTATACGTTGGGCTTCTTCTTTAATATTTTTTTCTGATTGATATTCTATTGTCAATAGATTATACATATCAGCCGTTAGTTTCGTATTAATACTATCTACTATTGTAAAACCTTTTTTTGACAAAAAGTCTACAATAGTAGAAGTTGCTAGATTAAACTCCCTTGCCGCTTTTCCTAATCGAGGTATCTTAATTTCTTCTGACATCAATAAAATAATTTTATTTAATTACTCCTTAATAGATTTATGTCTATATATACTATTTTGCAAATTCTTCCTTAATAATACGAATGACTTCATCTATTGTTTCTTCTTCCAAGTCTGTTCGGCGGATTAAATCCTCCCGACTAAGTTTTAAAACACTTTTTCCTGTATCGCAACCAATACCTTTTAAAGTATTAATTATCCATTGGTCTATCTCATCTGAAAACTCTTGCAATTCAATATCTTCTTCTTCGATAGCATATTCTCGTGTGACATCAATTACATATCCTGTAAGTTTGCTTGCCAGTTTTATATTATTACCACTTTTTCCTATTGCCAATGAAATCTGGTCAGGTTTCATGAAAGCAGTTGCTGTTTTCTTTTTTTCATCAATTTCGAGAACCATAATTTTAGCGGGGTTTAAGGCTCTTCGGATGAACAACTCAGGATTATTAGTATAATTGACGATGTCAATATTTTCATCTCTCAATTCACGCATAATTCCATGGATTCTAATTCCCTTCATTCCCACGCATGAACCTATGGGATCTATTCTGTCATCGTATGCTTCTACTGCTATTTTTGCGCGTTCTCCCGGCACACGTACTATATTCCGAATAGAAATTAATCCATCATATATTTCAGGAACTTCCTCTTCCATTAACCGTTCCAAAAAAACAGGCGATGTGCGGGAAGTAATAATTAACGGAGCACTGGTTTTTGGAATTACCTTTAAAATAACCGCACGAATAGAATCTCCCTTTTTGTAAAAATCACGAGGTATCAGTTCATTTCTGGGGATAATCAATTCTACTCCTTCGTCGTCAAAAAATGATATATCCTTTTTCCATATCTGATTTACTGTCCCATTGACAATTTCACCTATCCGCTGATCATATCTCTGATAAACAAGATCTTTTTCATATTCCGAAATTTTGGCCATCAAACTTTGACGTAAAGATAAAATATCCCGTCTCCCAAAATCCCGTAAATGGATGGTTTCAAATAATTCTTCTCCAACCTCAAAATCAGGCTCTATCTTTACCGCCTTAGACAATTCTATTTGCGTACTTGGATTGGTGATTTTTCCATCTTCCACAATTTCCAACGAACGCTGAAACTCAACATCTCCCTTATCTACATTTACAATAACATCTATATGTGCATCTAGTCCATATTTTTTTTGCAGCATTTGTCTGAAAATATCTTCCAAAATGCGCATCAATAATTCCCTTTCAATGTTTTTGAATTCTTTAAATTCTGCAAATGTATCTATCAAATTAAGATTTTCACTCATAATTTTCTATTTGTAAATTATTATTTGTGATTAAATACAATTTCTATTTTTGCCGTTTTCACCGTTTGAAAAGGAATTTCATCTTGTACTTCCGATTGATTTTTTTTCGACACGGATTTTTCCAACACTATTTTTTCCTCATCAACATGTAATAACTTCCCAACATACTTTATTTCTTCTTTCGTTACAACAGAAAGCGTTTTTCCAATTGCATTTTTATATTGTCGAAAAAATTTAAGGGGTTGTCCTATTCCATAAGACGACACATGCAATTCAAAATCTTCTTTCATCCTGTCCAGATTATGTTCTATATAGCGACTAATATCTGCACATCGTTCTATAGTTACACCACAATCACCGTCCAAAAATACATAAATAATATTTCCTGACTTGACTTTTATTTCGCCAATAAATAAATCCGTTCCTGCTATTTTTTTATTTACCAGCTCTGTAATAAGATCAACTGTAATATAACGCATACTCTAAAACTATTTAAAAAAAGGGGGACACACATTGTCTCCCCCTAAAACCCTAAAAAACTCACTACATTCATGGAAAAATGTACAATCCTACATGTTGACCAACCAGGATTCGAACCTAGACAGGCAGTACCAAAAACTGCAGTGCTACCATTACACCATTGGTCATCAACAAATGTGCTGCAAAGATACAATTTTTTTTTATATCTCCAACTATTTTTTATTTTTTCCCCTTTCTTGATTTTACTGACTATAATCCATTAAACATAAGACATTTATATTGCGCATAAAATACTGCAATATCATATACCGTGACTAAACCTTAAAAAATAACATCAGTTTTTCGCTACAAAATGGCTTCCCGATGCAATTTTTGAGTCCTGTTTTGGATAAATATGTGCCTTCATTTTGTCTCAAAAAAACTATATCCTTTCCAACGCTACATCTATCAATTTATCCATGGCAAAATGATATTTTTTACTAAACAGTTTTTTAGGACGGTTGGCAACGACTACACATATTGTAAGGGCATTATGTCCAAGTAATTTGCTTAATCCATATAAAGCCGAAGTTTCCATTTCCATGTTAGTAATTTGTAATCCTTTCCAGCTTATATTCTGTAATTTTTCGGTAAAATCAGTTATACCTAATGGTAAGCGTAACATTCGGCATTGAGGACCATAAAAACCCGAAGCGGTCAATGTTATTCCTTTTTGTATATCAAAAGCTACTTGTTCCAACAATTTGGAAGAAGCAGCGATAACATAAGGTCGGGGAAGATTGGGATGCCATGCTGTTTGGGTTATAAATGTAGAAACAATATCCTCTTCCGACACAATTGCATCATGTTGATAATAATGCAACAAACCATCCATTCCTAAACTGTATGCGGAAGCGATACAAGTATCAATATCTACATCGACCTGTAAACCTCCGCATGTTCCCAATCGAATTAAATTCAAAGAAGTCTGCGTTTCCTTGCAAGTTCTTTTTTGCAAATCAATATTCACCAATGCGTCCAATTCATTAATGACAATATCCAAATTATCTGTTCCCATTCCTGTTGATAAAACGCTTACTCTTTTATTCTTATATAATCCCGTATGGGTTATCATTTCGCGATTTTGCTTTTTCACTTCAATAACATCAAATTTGGCAGAAACAACAGCCACACGACAGGGATCTCCTACCAATATAATATTATTGGCAATTTCATCTGGATGCAAATTCAAATGGTAAACACTTCCATCTGATTGCAATGGCATTTCAGAAGGTTTAATTTTCATAGACCTATCTCATCCTTTTTAAATAACTGCTGTAAAGTGCAATAAAGACTATTGACAACAATAATTCAAAGAAACCAAAGCCCTGTTTCTGTATTAATATTGGAAAGCCCAATAATAAAATTTGTCCCACAACATATAAATGAAACCCCAACTTACGCATCCTTATCATGCATCCGCTACCTGCAATTGATAATAAACAGGGGATTGTCATCAATAGAAAAAAATATTGCGGCGTATTGCGAAACATCTCTGCCATATCGTTATAATATGTAGCATAGTTAGGCAATGAATTTTCCATCGAACTTGCAAGCATTGTCATCATATCGAGAAGACTATGATACATAAAAAAGAAAATCAAATAAGCGAGTAGAGAAAATCCACTCCATATAAAGGTTAAAATACATAATACCATTAATCTTGTCGGAGTTTTATCAGGGGTTTTCTGTACACTGTCTTCGTCTGGGTTCTTCTGTTTTGGATACTCAAATTTAAAGTTATATTCCATTGTTATACATATTTATTATTAATAAAATTATTTCAATACGATATTATTTTTTTTACAAACCATGCTTTGTAATGTTTATCGGTTACTTGTTTTTCGTCCAAGAGTTCATTGGATAAACAAAAACGTAAATTCAGTTTCGTTCGTTTATAGGAATTACATTTTTCACATATCTTTTCCTGTAAGGCAATTAAACGTTTTTGATGCCAATCATTTTTTATCTCGTAAGGAGCATAAGTCCAATATGAAGGATGTGCAATTAATTCTGTTGCTCCACAAGGGATAAATATCTTTTTCAATAGATTATAAATCGCTTCCCGTAAATAGACGTAATCAAAAAAGGCACGGAAAATAACAGGAAATCTCAATTGAATAATATGTTTGTGGATTTTGATGCAAATCCCATGCAACTGTAACCATATTATCCCGTCATCATCTATTTGTTCTACCTGTATGGGTTGTGGATTTTCAGGCGCTTCATTCGTAAGATGTACAACATATAACAAATATTGATGTAATTCTTCTTCCATCGGTATATTTTTCAATATATTAATACATAATTCCTTCTCTGAAAAATTCAATGTATGATCCATGATAATATACAGTTGTGGTTGTTTCATCTTTTTTATAACTTATACATTCTTTCTTTATTGGCGCTTATAAATCAACAAATTTATCAATCGATTCAATAAATTTAAGTGGAACAACCAATGGTTCATTGATATTCGGATGTTGAGCAATAATGATATTTGTTTTATCGCTCATATTCTGACGATGAATTAAATAAATACTGTCTGCAATTTCAGGAACAAATTTATAAACGTTATGAATAGAAGGTATTACATCTGTCCCTAAATTTGTTGTATTTGCCATGTGTGAGAAAACAACGACAGGAATTTCCAATTCTTTTGCAATCGTTTTTATTTCCTTTAATATATAACTTTGTTCTTCCGTATTCTCACAGACATCCATTAATCCCGAAAAGGATAAGAGTTCAAAGCCGTCTACAAAAATAACATCCGCTCCATATTTGTTTTTTAACTGTTTACATCGTTTGTGAAAATTTGTTTCGGATAAATAGGGAGTATCATCCACATAAATTTGCGCTTTGGATAAGGTATACAGTATGGTATTGATAGTTTCCTTTTCATAATCTTTAATTGTTCCTGACATGATCTTGTGGACTGATTGACGGGTTTCGCTGTTTATCATTCGGTAAAACATTTTTGCTGCAGAACGTTCGGGAGAAAAAACGCCTACTGTTTTCTCCGATTTTGAGGATATATTAAACAACAGCGATAATAAAAAAGCTGTTTTCCCATTTCCCGGCTTTGACGCTACCACACTTAATTCCCCAGGTTGAAAACCTTTAGTAATAGTATCTATCTTATCAAATCCTGTTGCGATGCCTGTTGTGTTTGTGGCTACTAAATATCCCGTGTGCTGTAATAATTGAATTATAATCTCTTTTAATGTAGTAAATTCAAAATTATCCTGCGCGGGTACAAAATTTTTATCCATTTTCTGTATTATTTTTTAGATATTTGATTGTCTATAATTTGTATGTCCGCAATGCGGCTGTCTTTGTATGTCATTATTTTTTCTATTTGCTGACCGTTTTTAGAATATATTTCTTCTTTAAACATAATACTGTTTTTATAATAAACTTTTCTTGTTATATGTCCCATACCATCATATCCCATTAGTATTCCTTCTCCCTTGTCAAATACGCCTTCTCCTACTTTAAACCCTTCCTCATCAAAATACCCCCAAGTCCCATCATATTGATCATCTATGTAGTTTCCCGTCATAAATAGTGAGCCATCGGAATAATACTGTTTAATTATTCCATCCTTTTTCCCATTTTTATAACCACATTCCAGCGTCAAACTTCCCTTTTCATTAAATTTCAAAGAAAGCCCGTGCAAGGTATCATTTTTATACTGTTCAACGGTTTCTTTCTGACCATTGCGATAGAAACGAGTCATTGTTCCATCTTTTGCGCCATCCTTATAGGTTATTTCGAGGCTTCTCTGCCCATGTAAATAATACCAAACAGCAACACCGTTCATCTTGCCATTTTTGTATGGTATTTCTGATTCTACCTTTCCATTTTCGTAGTAATTCTTTTCTACATGCCTGCAAGAAAGGATCAAAAAACAAGTAAAAACTATCATGAGAAATAGGACATTTTGTCGTATCATGTAACCTTTAATCGAAATTTAAAAAACTGTTTATTTTGTTTTGCAAATGTAGCACTTTTTCTCCGATAATAATGTAGTAGCTATTATTATTTTTCAATCAGGTTGTATTTGTTTTATTTTTTCCTCTTCTTCCTCCCTGATATTGTGTCCAAT